>CAYYHS010000286.1:0-4254 GCA_964471785.1 uncultured Chitinophagaceae bacterium | reverse complement strand
CCGGATGATCCCGACATTGTCGGCGAACTTGGACTGGCATATGCCGGAATGGGAAGATCTACTGAGGCATTGCGCGATGGTCAAAGAGCAGTCGATCTCCTGCCTCTATCCAAAGATGAATTCGACGGGCCTTACTATTTAATAGAGCTTGCCCAGATCAATGCCCGGCTTGGCAGAGGAGCTGAAGCAATGGAGATCTTGAAAAAAGTGATGTCTATAGTTTCGGGACAATTCATTTCACCACAAATGTTGCGCCTTGACCCGGCGTGGAATCCGATCCGCAACGATCCACGGTTCCAGGAATTGCTGAACGAATACCCAGTACCAAACAGATAAAGCCAGGGAACTTACATTGGGCAGCTACACCTTGTCTCACGTTTCATGATATTGATCTTCGTTTGTTGAGGTAAGATGAGAATATGAGATACGCCATAATTTCCGACATCCACGCAAATCTCGAAGCGCTGACGAAAGCAATGGCGATCATCAACGATAAGCATGTCGATGAAATCATTTGCCTCGGAGACGTGGTTGGATATGGCGCGAATCCGAATGAATGTGTCGATATTGTCCGCAGCAGATGTTCCGCAGTTGTTCTGGGCAACCATGACGAAGCCGCCCTAGATCCCGCAGGTCCTCACGATTTCAATCCGATAGCCCAAAAAGCCATTGAATGGACTGCTGCGCAATTGAGCGATGAAAGCCTTTCGTTCCTCTCTTCCAGGCCCATGATTGAAAAGAAGGAGAATATTCTTCTCGTCCATTCCTCTCCTCATTCGCCTGAAGCATGGGAGTATATCATCAACGCTGAGGAAGCCGCTGATGCCATTCAATACTTCGAAGAGATGATTTGCTTTATCGGCCACACGCATGTGCCGGGTATCTTTTCGTTGAGCGGAAGATCGAAGTCGGTCTCCCGCACCGAACGACAGCTCGTCAACGTCGGGAGCATCGGTCAGCCGCGTGACGGTAACCCGATGCTAGCGTTCGGCATTTTTGATTCGTCGGCATGGGAGTATGAATTGATCCGCTCCGAATACAACATCCAACTCGCGGCGGAGAAAATTCTGAGCGCTGGACTGCCCCAGGAACTCGCGTACAGACTTATGTACGGAATGTAAGGCGAATCTGCTTAGCCTCACCTTTCCTATTCATCTTAGAATTCCATCCCTGTAAACAACAATTCATTGTCCGGATAACTTGCTTAATTTGTCATTCCCGCCTCGTTTGCTAGGGGTAAACTCCAGCGGTGCCGAAGGCACCCTTTGGGAGAATCCAAGTATTTCTATTTTGACTGAAAGAATGGATGCCCACTGGAGCCTGCCACGGGCACTGAACCGTGGTGGGCCTGACAATATTGAGCGCAAAATCATGCACCATCAAAATTCATGATAATTTCATCTTTACTCTCTATATTAAAAGAACCCATTTTTGTTGGAAAAAATCGAATGTTTCCATGCCTCAGTTGAAATATCTTGTTCTACCCCTCCTGATTCTCACAATGGCTTCATATTCCCAGAACACAGGCATTGGCACCATTAAGGGGAGTGTCGTCGATGGTGCAACGAAACTTCCGCTTGAGTTTGTCAATGTCGTCGTGCACAGTGTTGCCGACAGCTCGATCGTGACCGGCACCGTCAGCGGCAAAAAAGGCGGCTTCGAGATCGACAATGTTCCGGTGGGGAGTTATTGGATTTCGTTTAGTTTGATAAGTTATGAAGGGAAGAATACCCCCGCGTTCAAGATCGATCCTCAGCACAGCAAGCTCAATGTCGGTACGATCATGATGAAGGAGAAGGCCGTCAGCCTGGAAGAAGTCCTCATCACATCACAAAAAGATCTCATCAACAGTTCGATCGACCGGAAAGTCTATAACGTCGAGCAGGATGTAATAAGCAAAGCGGGTTCGGCAAGCGAATTGCTGCAGAACGTTCCTTCGGTCGAGGTGGACATCGACGGCACTGTGAGCCTCCGCGGATCGTCGAACGTGCTTATTCTGATCAACGGCAAGAGTTCTCCTCTTATGGGAAGCAGCCGGGCGGAAGTGCTTCAACAGATGCCCGCGAGTTCGATAGAAAAAATTGAGGTCATTACCAACCCTTCGGCGAAATACAAGCCCGACGGTACTGGCGGCATTATCAATCTTGTGTTGAAAAAGAACACCTCGCTTGGCTTTAACGGGAGCGTGACTGCCAACGCCGGCAACCATGATCGCGAAAACGGCGGCGCGCATCTAAACTACAATTCCGGATCGATGAACCTCTACGGAAATTTCGCCGTGCGAAAGGACTCGCGGAATCGCACAAATACCGACGGGCGTGTTGAGCAGGATTCAGCCGGCACGATCACTCTCTATCACCAGGATTTGCTCTCTGTGACGCATCCGTTTTCAACGATCATTGACCTGGGCGCAGACAATGCTTTTGACAATTGGAACAGTTTAGGCGTCGGAGGGAATTACTTCCACAATAGTTTTACGAGAATCGATGTTGCCAGAACATTAGAGCAGACTGCACAAGATGTCCTTACGAGCGACTATGACCGGGATCGTCACGATGAGGAATATGAGGAAGAGTACGGCTTCACTTCATTCTACCAGCACAATTTTTCCAATGAGGATCACAAAGTTCGCCTTGAAGTAAAATCATCGAATGCTCCCGAACAGGAAGATAATCACTATTCCACTCTGTATCGAATACCGGGGATCGCTACTGAATACGACAATACGCTCTTGAAGCAGGGGGAAAAGCATACGGAAGTCACTCTCGACTATTCATATCCCATCGGAGAACGCTCTACGTTTGAAGCCGGTTACGGAGGGGAAATGAATTCGTACTCGTTCGATCTACACGCGGAGTATTTCGATCCTGTTCAGCAAGCGTTCCTGAATGACGTAACCAAAACGAACCGCTTTCAATTCGATGAAGGGGTTCACGCTTTGTATGCGACGTACTCAAATAAGTTTGGTCCATTAGGTTTGTTAGCCGGATTGCGGACGGAGAAGGGATCGACAACATCCAACCTGATAGTGGCGGACTCCGTAATCTCCAAGGACTATTTCACCCTGTATCCAACGGTGCATTTGGCGTATGAGATTAACGATGCCGCCGAGTTGCAGTTAAACTACAGCAAAAGAATCCACAGGCCTGAACTGGACGACATGAATCCATTTCCAGAATACCAGGACCCGAAGACACTCAATGCCGGCAACCCGCACCTTGTTCCAGAGTTAACCCACTCAGTCGAATTCGGATGCAAGATGCAGAACGACTATTTCACCGTTCTTCCGAGTGTGTACTATCGCTACACGTATAACCAGTTTACAACCATTACTCAAGCTCTGAACGACAGCGTCGTACTTCGAACCCATACGAATCTTTCGAGCGGTCACGCCGTGGGTACGGAGTTAATTTTTTCCGGGTCGGTGAATGAATTGCTTACCTCGAACCTTAGCGTGAATGTCTTCCGGGAGCAGATCGATGCCTCGAACCTAGGCTATACCAACAACAAATCCGTTACTTCGTGGAGCGGTGCGTTGACCTGCAATGTGAACGTGACGAGGTCTACCATGCTGCAAGTAAACTCCCGTTACAATTCTGCGCGGTTAACTCCCCAGGGAGAGTATACCCCGAGTTATGTCGTCAATCTCGGCATGCGCCAGTCACTGATAGAAAACAAGCTCTCGTGCGTTCTAACGGCGGCAGATATCTTCAAGACACAGAAGAGAGATGTCACGCTCTCTATACCATTGCTTACTCAGACGGTCGTCAACAGGCGCGATGCGCAGGTAATTTATTTTGGTGTGACGTATATTTTCGGTGCGCCCCCGAAGAAGGTGAAGGATGAACCGTTGAAGTATGAAGACAGCATGTAGGTAATGTCTTAATTTGGGAAAAACATTGTCATGCCCGCGAATGCGGGCATCCATCCTGTCGTGAAAAAGAAATACCTCGATTCTCCCGAAGGGATGCCTTCGGCATCGCTGGAGTTTATCCCGGGCTCCATTCGGGACGGGAATGACGAATTAAGCCAATACCGACACCGAAGCCTATGGCACGCAAACTTCAAACTCGGGTCGCTGCTTCAGGAGTTTATGAAAAGAGTTGGATTGCCTGACAGGTGATTGGAACGAAGTTGGCAGCAGAAAAGCATCCGAGTATCTATTGTTGCAGTAATTTGTATTTGTAGAATTCCCCTTTAGCATTCATTAACTCCTCGTGCGTGCCGGATTCGACGCACGCCCCTTCTCTCATC
>CAYYHS010000285.1:0-4260 GCA_964471785.1 uncultured Chitinophagaceae bacterium | reverse complement strand
GGGAGCAGGGGGAGTAGATAGTATTACACATTTGGGCTATCCTGTCTATTTTCTGACATTAATAGGTGTTTGGAAAATTTTGGGAGTGATAGCGGTGCTTATTCCTAAATTTCCTTTGTTGAAGGAATGGGCCTATGCAGGCTTCTTCTTTGCCATGACGGGAGCGGCATTTTCACATATCGCATCGGGTGATTCCGTGAATGAAATATATCCTTCGTTGCTGCTTCTCATCCTGACTGTGGTATCGTGGTTTTTCAGACCTGCGGATAGACAAATCATTTCAGGTAATCATCAGAGATAATATAAAAGCATGAACAACATTATTCGCAAAAAAAAAGATGTCACCACAACAACGCGAAGAACTACTCAAAGCGCTGAAAGCCCGTTTTGAGAAAGGCATGGACCGCCATAAAGGTCTTGAATGGGCTAAAGTGCAAGCAACGCTGGAAGCTAATAGTGAAAAACTATGGTCACTCAATGAAATGGAGAGAACCGGCGGCGAGCCGGATGTTGTTGGTCATGATAAGAAGACGGGCGAATACATTTTTTATGATTGTTCAGCGGAAAGTCCTAAGGGCCGCAGAAGTGTTTGTTACGACCGTGAAGCGCTGGAGTCAAGGAAAGAACATAAACCGCAAAATAACGCAATTGATATGGCAGCTGCGATGGGCATTGAGCTTTTGACGGCAGATCAATATCGAGAATTGCAGAAGCTTGGAAATTTCGACACGAAAACATCGAGCTGGGTAACAACTCCTTCTGATATTAGAAAACTTGGCGGCGCGCTCTTTTGCGATCGCCGATACGATAATGTGTTCATGTATCACAACGGTGCAGAATCTTACTATGCCGCGAGGGCGTTCCGTGGCTCGCTAAGGGTCTAAATCTTGAACAAAGGGCAACATCCTATGACAAAAAGCAGCATGAATTCTAAGGTTGATTTTTATTTTAGCAGAGCTAAAAAGTGGCAGGAAGAATTGGAGAAATTGAGAATGATCGTTCTTGACTGCCCGCTCACTGAAGAATTGAAGTGGGGTGTTCCTTGTTATACGTTTCAGAAAAGTAACATCGTTTTGATACATGTGTTTAAAGAATACTGTGCGCTTTTGTTTTTCAAAGGTGCTTTGTTAAACGATACCAATGGTATTCTAATCCAACAAACGAAGAATGTGCAGGCGGCGCGCCAGATTCGATTCACCAATGTTCGGGAAATAGTTGAGATGAAAACCATCGTGAAAGCATATATTCATGAAGCCATTGAAGTGGAAAAAGCCGGTTTGAAAGTGAATTTTAAAAAGACTTCAGAATACAAAATTCCTGAAGAATTTCAGGATAAATTAGATGAAATCCCCGCCTTAAAAACTGCTTTTTATGCATTGACGCCGGGACGACAAAGAGGATACATTTTTTATTTTTCTCAACCCAAACAGTCCAAAACCCGGGAGTCGAGGGTTGAAAATTGTATGCAGCAAATTCTCAATGGAGAGGGATTAAATGATCGGTAAATTTGATGAGAAAATAGACTAATCACACTTTAAGGTAATACCTCACGTTGCGTTCTCCTTCTTTTACGTTTTCCACACCTTCTTGCACCAATTCATTGTGCTGTGAACCGTGGGTTCTCGCTTAAGGTCCTTTCGAAGATCATACTAATCACTAGAAGCCATATCTTTATTAGTTCGGAAATTACCCTGCAATCGGCAATAGGGTGGGAGTTGAGATCCTCTAGCATCTTTAAACTCACATCGGTTGAATTGGAGTACCTTTATGACCGGAATATCTCAATTATTGCAAACAATTTTCGTTAGAAGCGCGGCAAACGTCCTGTTGCACTCCATAACTCTAATTCGTAAATTGTTCTGCCTGATTTTGTTCATATGAAGGTGGTTACCAATAGAGAGACAAGAAGGAACAAATTTCCCAGTTGAGAGCTTCGATCAACTTCGGAGCTGTCGAAAATCTTCTATATTCCAATGATTCAACCGGCGCCATCGTCTAACGGTTTAGGACGGAGCCCTCTCAAGGCTTAAATACGGGTTCGATTCCCGTTGGCGCTACCAACGTTGCACCATCGTCTGTCCGCTCGCACTGCATTACTCGCCGGAATCGTAACTCAGGGTGGTCGGGCAAACTCCTTTCATTCACATGGCGGGAATGTTTGTTCATTCCGAAGGACCTCAAGATGAAATCAACCCTTACACTAGCCATCGCAATTCTCCTGCTCAAAAGCACTACGCTATTCTCACAGTGGGTTTCCGAAGGACCAACCCTTGCAGGAAATCCGTTCGACCTGATGCAGTTCGTTAGTCCGTCCACCGGATGGGTCGTCGGTTTGAACGGCCTAATTCGCAAAACGGTAGACGGAGGAGCTCATTGGTCGGACCAGGCTTCAGGCGTTTCGAACGAACTGTTAGCGCTTTCATTTCTCGACACGACGACTGGCTGGGTTTGCGGACGCAACGGAACGATTCTCAACACAACGAACGGTGGTGCAACATGGCAGCAACAGCAGTCGGGCACACAGCAACTGTGCCATGCCATTCAATTCGTCGACCCGCTCCACGGATGGATCGGCTGCGACAATGGTGTTATCCTCGCAACCACGAACGGGGGATCGTCGTGGAGCCCGTGGTCTACTCAAACAAATACCAGCTTCTGTTCGATAGTTTTTACATCAACCAAAAATGGATGGGCTTGTGGCTCAAACGGTCTCCTCGCAAGAACCACAAACGGCGGGAATACCTGGACGACAAGAATCTTCGATTCAACGCAGGCTCTCTGGTCCATGGATTTCGGGGATTCCCTTCACGGGTGCATCGTCTCGAGTGATCCAAATTACTTCAGCGGCAAGATATTTATGACTACCGACGGCGGCGCATCATGGACTGCCTCGCAGAACAGTTATGACCCACTTTTTTCCGTTCAGCTCTTTAGCAACAATTCCGGCTGGGTGACGGGAAGATATGGCACAATATTAAAAACAACCGATGGCGGAATCACTTGGAACTCTCTCGGGGGCTCCGGCTACTGGCTGAGCTTGTCTTCCTTCGTTGATATGAGCACGGGTTGGGCGTCGGATCCGGGTGGGCACCTCCTGAAAACCACCGACGGGGGAGTCGATTGGATTTTGGGTTCCCCAACACCGTACTACGCAAATCTCTATTCGGTGAGTTTCGGAAACGCTGCCAACGGAATCGCCGCTGGATCGGGAGGAACTCTCCTTTGCACAACCAACGGCGGCAGCAACTGGCAGTCGGAGCTTACCGGCACCTCCGAGGATCTTTGGTCCACTCTCCTGCGCAGTGATGGTACCGGATGGGCGGCAGGCAACAACGGAACAATCATCAAGACAACGAACAGCGGAACAACGTGGCATACCTGCTCCAGCGGCACAAACAATTGGATTGCCTCGCTCGATTTCGTCGACTCCCAGACCGGCTGGGCTGTCGGCAATGAAGGTACAATTCTAAAGACGTACGACGGCGGCGAGAATTGGAATGCCCAGTCAAGCGGAACAACAGACTGGCTTTCGAGTGTGAAATTTATCGATGCCGAAAATGGATGGGCTGTCGGCCGCGGCGGGACAATCCTCAAGACCACGGATGGTGGAACGCATTGGAACGGACCTGTGCGACTTGCTACCGGCGACCTCAATTCGGTCTTCTTTAGTTCGCCAATGAACGGATGGATTGCCGGCGCCTCAGGCATTCTTCTGGCCACGACGAACGGAGGAACCTCGTGGAATTCCCAGCTTGGTTCATATTATGGAAGCATCAGAGCAGTTCGTTTTAGCGACAATATGCATGGCTGGGCAGTGGGCGATTACGGCACAATACTGCATACCGCGACGGGGGGCATCAGTTGGGCTTCTCAATCCTCTGGGAGTTCGATGGCATTAAACTCGGTTTGGGTGAACGACTCATCAACGGCATGGACGGTGGGAATGAGCACCACAATTTTGAAGACCATCAACGGTGGCGGAGGAATCCTTAGTCTCACCCCGGAGAAGTCTTTGGGCCCTAACACATATACGCTGGAACAGAATTATCCAAACCCGTTCAACCCGACAACCCGTTTTGAGTTTTATGTTCCAAACATATCCGGCGGGAATTCTTCCGGACAATTTGTTTCGTTGAAAATTTTTACTCTTCTCGGCCAGCACGTTGCAACGCTCGTGAACGAACAATTGCGGCCGGGGCGCTATACCGAAACATGGAATGCCTCCGGCTTCAGCAGCGGTATTTATTTTTATCGGCTGAC
>CAYYHS010000284.1:0-4265 GCA_964471785.1 uncultured Chitinophagaceae bacterium | reverse complement strand
AGGCCGCAATGACAATAAGCAGAACGGCAGACCCGAAAAGCACGAGTGAATGCTTTTTGTTCATAGCTTGGATCCTTTCAAGTAGTAAATGTTCCAGAATAGTAAACTCTTCGCCTTGAAACAGAAAACCCCGATCTTCGCAGAGAAAGTCGGGGCCGAAAAAACATCAACTCATTAATGTTCGTCTGGTGGCCGAAACCTTTTTCCTCGAAGGCTTTGCACGTTGAGGTTGGCAGGTCTCCTGGCTCTCCCAGCTCCGACGGCCTTCCCGCGGCCACAAGTGCCGCAGTGACATCGTTGTCGGAGTGACGATCGTACTCGATGAGTAAAATCGGGATTACAGTTGCGGGTCAGCTTCCGATTGTCTCCCGTCTCCACTTCATGCGGAACGGGCCTTCACGGAATTCCCTTTTTCATGGCGCCATCGGCGCCACACCAACTTCATGATATTGAAAAGAACAACCCCTACGATTGAATATACAATCCAAACTGGCGTTTGTCAAGTCCGGTGAGTGTTGGAAAGCGCCGGGCGAATAAAAGATGTCAGTGCACGATTTCCATCTTGCTGAATTTTTGGAAATAGCTGAGGCAGGTATCCCGCCAAATCGCGGCATCAATCTTCTGTTTCTCCAGCCGAGCCTTGACCTGAAGATATATTTCCGGGTCGATTGATTTTTTGAGGCTAATCCACGTCTCCAACATTCCGTCGACATAAGCCGTTCCGGAAAAATACTTGGCGCATAGCTCGGCCCACAGTGTCCTGCCGGATTTCATCGTATAATCCCATCGCACATGATGGAACCAGAGAAGGTAAATGTCCGGGCATGTATGGAGATCGTCGAACCTCTCTTTCAAAGGAGAAAAATATTGGCCCGCCGCATTGCTGCCGCTTGAACTTCGGTCAAAGCCTATTCCAACACTGTCTGCCCGATGATAATAGACCGGAGTCCAGTCGGGGCGCCCTTTGTCGTACGACGGTTCGGGCCCGTAGTGAAAGTCAGTCTGCATGATATGATGCAATCCAAGCGGCTCCATGTAATTGACGCATGCTTCCCGTGATCCCATCATCATCGAGCGGACTGTTTTGACAACGGCCGTATCGCTATTCAGCGACATTTCAATCCACTCATCGGCAATCTCTTCCGCTGTGAGCGTGTGATCCCATGCAAGGCGGCCGAACGCATACCAATTTGCCTGACCGAAAAAGTGACCGCACCAATTCCGATCGTTGCCGATATTTGCCACGCCGGCGATCCCCGTCATCCCGTAGCGGTCGAGCGTTCCATCCGCGATCGAAGCGAGAGTTGAGCCGGGCCCTTTCGCATACGTATCGAAATCGAGGTACTCCTTCCACATTGGGGCAAGATACACGAGGTGAGTGGAATGGCCTAAATATTCCTGAGTGATCTGCAGTTCCAGCATCATCGGCGTTTTCGGCATTGCTCCGAAGAGGGGCTGAACGGGTTCCCGCGGCTGAAAATCGAGCGGACCGTTCTTGGCCTGGACGAATACATTTGGAAGAAATTTTCCATCGAGCGGCGCAAACTCTTTGTAGGCGCGCTTCACCCTGTCTGCATCGACATCCGGGTCATAGACGAAAGCTCGCCACATAACAACGCCGTGATATGGCGACACCGCCTCCGCAAGCATGTTAGCGCCCTCGGCATGGCTCCGATGGTAATCCTGCGGCCCCGGCATCCCCTCGGAATTCGCCTTCACGAGGAATCCGCCGAAATCAGGGATGAGATGATAGATCTCCTTCGCCTTGTTCCTCCACCATAACTTCACTCGGGGGTTGAGAGGATCCGCAGTGGCAAGGGTTCCGATGCCCCCTTTCCTATTTCCATCCAGTTCAAATCTCCCCGATACCGGAGAGGCGAAGTTGATGGAGAGAAATACCCGAATGCCGTAAGGGCGGAAAACATTGGCCAATGCGGCCACCTTGACGAGATGCTCTGCGTCGAGGATTCGCGGGTCGGCATTAACGTTGTTGAGAACGATGCCGTTGATCCCGATGGAAGCATTCGCCCGCGCGTAATCGATGTACCTCCCGTCAATCTTCTTGGGCAATTCATCCCACTTCCACAACGATGTTCCGGCATAACCCCGCTCGATCGTGCCGTCCAGATTATCCCAGTGGTCCAGAAGGCGATATTGGATTTTGGGTCGGGAGGAGACGTGAAGAGCGTTGATCGATTGTCCGGTCTGTATCATCCGAAGAAATGCGAACGCGCCGTACAACAATGCCCCATCTTCGTTCGCAGCGATGACGATTATTTTATTTTTCCCCACATCAAGCGATCTAATCAGGTACCCTTCTTTTCCCAAGGCGTAAAAATCTTCCGCCGGGATAGTTTCATTTACCGTTGCAGAAGTCTTTGGCGTTCCGACGACAATGACATTTCTGCCGCCTATCGAACTTCGAATCGGCATCTCTTCTCCAAGCATACCGTGAAATGCTTTCTGCAATTCCTGTGTGACCCGTCGGCATGTCTCCGATTGGCCGGGAGCGACAATCCCCTGGATCATCTTCCTGTAATTCGTGAGTTTTGGCCCCTGGCTGAGAGGAGTGTACTTCAGCCACAAAGAGTAACCGTCGTCGGAATATGCCGGCGATGCCGCTGCACTCAGGAGCAGAACCAGAGTGAATACTTTTGATCTGTCCACAGCCGCGATCTTCATGCAAACCTCCAGGAATATCTTAGTGTGCTCACGCGTTGATGCGGGAGGGGACATCGTCGCAATGTTATGCGGATGTTCGGTGGCTCCGAAACATCCCGGCGATCCTTGATAATTCGCTTGAGTCAAAGAATCGGAAGAAGAAAAGGATGACCGGCCAACAACAAAACACTCCGACTCTCAGAAGAAAAGAATCTATCCCGTATTTCACAGCGCCAAATTCGAACAGACAGGCGATGGCCAGCGAGCCGGCAATTTTAAGTGCACGTCCGTACTCATAGCGGATCGGATAAAATCGCTGAACGATAACAAAGAGTGAAATTGCGCCCAGGGCATAGGCAATGAGAGTTGCATACGCGGCGCCCATAATACCGTAGATCGGGATCAAGAAATAGTTGGCAACGATGTTTGAAACTGCGGCGAGGATCGAGGTTGGAAGAAGGTAAGCGGTTTTCTTCTCGATGAAGATGCCTGCGTTAAGATGGATCGAAATCCCCCCAAAGATGTAGGCAAGGAGCACGACCGGTACCACATTCAATCCACCCCAGTAATCGGGGTGGATGAGATGGTGGCCGTGGATTTCTAACTTCACCAGGTCGGAGATGAAGAGCGAGATGATCAGGAAAATCGCGCTCATGCCAAGAAGAAAATAGGTCATGACGCGTGCGAAGAGTTCCTTTGCCCCGTCGTCTTTGGCGTGAGATAAGAAGAATGGCTTCCATGCATAGTCGAACATCGAGGTGACGAGATTCATGAAAATGCCCAGACGGTAATTGGCCTGGTAGATTCCGACGTTGCTGTCATTCGTGATTGCCTTCAACATTGGCCGGTCAATGACTTGAAGTACCATCCCCGAGAGCCCCACGGGGACATAGGGAAGTCCGAATCGAAGAAGTGCCGCGTAGAGTGAGCCGGAGAATTTCCATGACGAACTTCTTATAATGTGAGGCAGCAAGAGAACGAACGTCAGCGCGGAGGAAGCGAAACCGCTCAGGAAAATTCCCTCGACTCCCCATTGGAGCCAGAGTAGAGAGATGATATTGAAAACGACGTTTGAGACGATGTTGATGACCTTTACCAACGCAAAGAATTTTGCCCGGCGGGCCAGACGAAGCGAGGCGAACGGAACAATGACGATGGCATCGAAGAAGAGAATGCCCGCGCTGTATTGCAGAATCCGGAAGAGATTCTCCCGAATCAAGAAGACGTGTGTCATCGGCAGAGCAAACGCGAACAGCAATCCGGAGAATAGGGCTGAGGTGACGAGAACGGAAAAGAACGGAGTGCTGAATCTCTCTTTCGGATCGCCTCCTTCCAGAGACGATGCATACCGAAAGTACGCCGACTCCATCCCGTAATTATAGAGAACGTTCAAGAAAGCGAGGTACGAATAGACGTTCGCTACAATGCCATATTGGGAAGTGGTGAGGACGTTAGTGTAGAAGGGAACGAGAAGGAATGTGAGAAAGCGGCCGACAATCGTGCTGATCCCGTAGATCGCAGTATCGGCGCCGAGCCGCTTGATTTGTGCAAACATAGTCAGGAGACGATCTCGAGAGAGATGTCGAGTGCTTTAGGGGAATGCG
>CAYYHS010000283.1:1200-4285 GCA_964471785.1 uncultured Chitinophagaceae bacterium | reverse complement strand
GTTATTTGTGCACGGATCACTGGATGTGTAGTCGGCAAACCGGATTGTCCACTGCGTTCGACTTGCCGACATTGATGGGCCGCGATTCGGACGATCCGCTTTCTGAAGGTGAAGTTGGAATATGCGGTGTGTCCATAAGCTCTTTGGCAGATATGGAAATTCTGTTTAAGGGAATACCTCTGGACAAGGTGTCGACTTCCATGACGATCAATGCTCCGGCGGCGATGCTCTTAGCCTTCTACATTATTGTCGCGGAGAAAGAAGGAGTTAGGCCAGAAGCATTGCGGGGAACGATACAGGCCGATATCCTTAAAGAGTATATCGCACAGAAGGAATGGATCTATCCCCCCGTGCCCTCAATGAAGATCATTACCGATATGTTCTCGTACTGCGCGAAGGAGCTTCCTCAATTTAACCCTATCTCTGTTAGCGGTTATCATATACGTGAGGCCGGCTCAACCGCAGTACAGGAGCTGGCATTTACTCTTGCTGACGGGTTTGCATATGTGGAAGCCGGTATCGCCGCTGGAATGGACGTAGATGAATTCGCCCCGAGACTTTCGTTCTTCTTCAACTCGCATCTCGACTTCTTTGAAGAGATCGCGAAATTCCGGGCGGCAAGGCGGATATGGGCGAAACGAATGAGGGACAAGTATGGTGCGAAAGACCAGAGATCATGGATGCTCCGGTTTCACACTCAAACAGCCGGCTGTTCCTTGACCGCGCAGCAACCCGAGAATAACATTGTCCGAACAGCATTGGAGGCCCTCGCTGGAGTGCTTGGCGGAACCCAGTCCCTCCACACTAACTCAATGGACGAAACACTCGCTCTCCCCTCAGACAAGGCTGCAAAAATAGCGCTACGGACGCAACAAGTGATCGCACACGAAATAGGCGTAACAAATACGATTGATCCGCTCGCGGGAAGCTATTTCGTCGAAGCCTTAACCACCCGCATGGAACAAGAAGCAGAGCAATACTTTGAGAAAATAGATGCGCTTGGCGGGGTAGTACCTGCTATTGATCAGGGCTTTTTCCAACGTGAAATAGCCGAAGCCGCGTACCGGTATCAAAGCGAAGTGGACAAAAAGACGAAGGTCATTGTCGGCGTTAATGAATATGTGGATGAGGCGGAAAAGATTGAGATTCCACTTCTCATGATATCGCCAGAGGTGGAGGCCAAACAGAAAAAGAGGCTGGCGGAATTGCGCCACGAAAGAAATGCCGACGCCGTTGAACAAGCCCTTGCCGAACTTCACAACGCTGCCGTCGACGGTACGAATTTGATGCCTCCGCTCTTAAATGCAACACGGGCGTACGTAACCCTGGGGGAAATGTGCAATGCTTTAGCAGAACACTTCGGCATTTATGAGGAGCCGGCAGTCTTTTAAGCATTTGTCCCGCAGACTTTTGATAATCCGAAGAAGATCTGAGAAAATAGAAATGAAACATTATATCCGACTTTTACGCCCTTCGCAGTGGATCAAAAACACTTTCGTATTTGCTCCTCTCGTTTTCTCGAAACATCTTTTCGATCTCCCATATTTCCTTACCGCGCTTAAAGGATTCGCTGCCTTTTGCATCGTTTCGAGTGTGGTATACATCATCAATGATCTCTTCGATATTAATGAAGACCGGGCGCATCCCGTCAAGAAGCGAAGACCGCTGGCTTCAGGGGCAATTACAAGGAACGCTGCAATCATCGTTGCCGGACTGCTGCTCCTGATCGCAGCTTTTGTATGTCTTGGTCTCGATCGGAATTTCGATCTGATACTGCTTCTCTACTTTGGCCTTCAATTCCTTTATTCACTCATTCTGAAAAAGATCGCGATACTGGACGTTTTCATTATTGCCTCGGGGTTCATGCTGCGCGTTCTGGCGGGGGCTCTCGTTATCGATGTTCTCGTCTCACATTGGATTATCCTCTGCACGATGTTTCTTTCGCTCTTTCTCGCCATGGCAAAAAGGAGGGGGGAGTTAGTTCTTTTTCAAAAATCGGATGCAACATCGGAGCGAAAGGTCCTGGAGCACTATGACGTCGCATTTTTAGACAGCACTATGATGATCACTGCATCCGGCATGGCCATTTCCTACGCTCTCTATACGGTAGCCGAACGGACGGTCAACGTCTTCGGTACCGAGTATCTTATTTTCACGACGATTTTCGTCCTCTTCGGAATTTTCAGATATCTCTACTTGGTGATGAGAAAAAACATGGGCGAAAACTCAGTTGTCATTATCCTCAAAGACATGCCGATGTTCATTAACCTGTGCCTCTGGTTTCTTTCCTGCGTTCTGATCATCTATCACTGAACCTTTGCTTCGGTTTCCCAGCCGGAGTGCTTTGCCGCGGGAACAAATCACTCTCGATTGGAGTTTTAGAACAACAACTGCACTCTACAACCGTGAGGTGGCTATGTTAATAAAGAAAAAACCCGATCTGAGCGAATCCGAAATAACTCCAGAAGTGGTATATCAAGGGAGGCGCACTTTCATGCGTCAGGCCGCGCTCGCAGCAGGGGCCGCTGCCGCCTGGACATTATTTCCCAAGAATATCCAGGAAGCTATTGCCCAGGATGGCAAGAGCTGGACCCCATCTCATCCAAGCACTTTTGATACGACCGAAGAACTGACCCCATTCAAGGACGTGACATCGTACAATAATTTTTATGAGTTTGGGGTGGATAAAGATGACCCTGAACGGTATGCCGGCACTTTGAAAACGGAACCATGGTCAATTTCGGTGGAGGGGTTAGTGAAAAAACCCGCGGTCTACAATCTCGCAGATGTCTTGAAAGGGGAGGCAATGGAGGACCGAATCTATCGACATCGCTGTGTGGAAGGTTGGTCGATGGTGATTCCTTGGCTGGGATTTCCTTTGGCAAATTTGATCAAGAGTGTGCTGCCATCGTCGGACGCAAAGTTCGTTGCTTTCGAAACAAAGTTCGCCCCGGATGAAATGCAAGGCCAGCAATATCCCTCCCTTCAGTGGCCCTACGTGGAAGGATTGCGTATGGACGAAGCCATGAATCCACTCACGCTCCTTGCGATTGGCTTGTACGGAAAACCGTTGCCGAATCAGGAC
>CAYYHS010000283.1:0-1190 GCA_964471785.1 uncultured Chitinophagaceae bacterium | reverse complement strand
ACGGAGCGCCCATCCGCCTCGTTGTGCCTTGGAAGTATGGTTTCAAGAGTATCAAATCCATTGTAAAAATAAGCTTCGTTGCCTCGCAACCGCCGACGTCATGGAACCTCGCAAACGCACACGAATATGGTTTTTACTCGAACGTTAATCCAGAGGTTGATCATCCTCGATGGAGCCAGTCCCATGAACGGCGTATCGGCGATTTTTTCAAACGAAAGACTTTGATGTTCAACGGATATGGAGATCAGGTTGCCGGGATGTACTCAGGAATGGACTTAAGAAAATATTATTAACAGGGTCATCTCACGTAGCGACGTCAATTCGATTTCCCTTATTTGAGAGTCAACCCCTTTTTTCAATTCTATCACGCACGCTAATCTCTATTCCTGCGTTTGAACAGCCAAACCCCTGTCACTGTTGTTAAGTCGCTCCTCTTTGCCGCCTCGTTGACACCGCTGTTCCTTCTTGCCTGGAATGGGTTTGAGGGCAGGTTAAGCGCTAACCCAATCTCCGACATTACAAATGAGACTGGCCTCTGGACGCTCCGGTTTGTTCTAATCACCCTAGCAGTCTCGCCCCTCCGCAAGATCACCAGATGGCATTGGTTGATTAAGTTTCGCCGTATGATTGGATTGTTTGCGTTTTTCTATGGCACGCTCCATTTCTTAACTTACATTTGGCTGGACCAATTCTTCGATTGGGAGTCGATCCTCCACGACATTCCAAAGCGCCCGTTCATCACCGTTGGCTTTGCAAGCTTTGCACTCATGATCCCCCTCGCCATCACCTCAACTCAAAAAATGATCCGGCGCCTCGGAGGGAAAAAATGGGATCTTCTTCACAGGCTCGTCTACCTGACCGGGGTAGGAGGAGTGATTCATTATTTCTGGCTGGTGAAAGTTGTGACCTATCGGCAAATTGCTTACGCGATCGCTGTCGGGATATTACTTCTCTTTCGACTTGTCTGGAAGTATCGGAATCTCGTCTTCAAATCCCAACGAATCAACAAAGAAACGATCGCTGTGTAGCAACTCCCTATACGAGCCTCAGATTGGCTCGATTAAGACTCATCTTGGTGATGTCTCAGCTTGAGCATAAGCATGTCATGTCCACGAAAGTGGGCAGCCATTTTGAGATTAGAAAGATAGTATTCGGATTCCCGATGAAGTGTATCCCGTCGTTTATACGGG
>CAYYHS010000282.1:0-4289 GCA_964471785.1 uncultured Chitinophagaceae bacterium | reverse complement strand
AGGGCTAGGGTGGGGTCAGTTGCTAATCGAAGAAACATTTTCCAAAAATACAATCGTATTTTTTGGAAACGGCACTAGCACGAGATTGTTGAAGCATTGTCTGTACCCGCCCCACTGAATCCGTCTTTGACTTCAAAAAATGTTTCTTAGTTGTCCTTTTCGTGAAAATAGATGCAGACATTATTTTTAACGTCGACCACCTCTACGCTGTACCCCTTGCGCTCCACATAACCTGCCAGCCATAGTATTCAGTGAGGAACAATGGTGCATCTTGCGCGTCCCAACGCGGGCATCGATACCAAACATAGATCATCCATAAGACAAATTTCTCGCTAGCTAACGAAGAGGCCGGCTTTTCTGAAAACAACATCGACGACTGCCGTTCGGTAATGTCAACATGCTGCTCTCTACATGTCGTTGCATCCTGCAACCCTCCCGGAATAGACTCATAAGGTTGTTCGCCTCTCCATTACCTTTAGTGAGGATATTGCAACATGTAGGATGCTAGAACATCCGCGACCGTGTCTGCACCCGCCTCCGTGAAATGCATGATGTCATAGAAGTATCGCATCGAATGGGGAATGTTTCGGGCAAGATCGAACACCTCGACGTTTTCCTCTCCGCAAATGTGGATTAGTGCATCGTTAAATCGTGAAAGAAGTTTTGCGTACGTTGCGGCTGACAATTGGCCTTTGTTTCCGTTGTATGTATAGTCCCACCCGGAGATGGATTTCCAATAGTCTGTTGTGTCGAAGAGCACGGGCTGCGTCAGGAAAATGGGACGAATGCGCTGCCGGCGTAACTCAACGATCATAGCCCGGACGTTATTTTCATAGAGCGCCAACGAAGGAAGAGCGATCTGAATGTCTTCGGGCAAAGTGACTTCCTCCGTAAGGGGTGTAGGCCGAAAATTAGCATTTCCCCCCCGCTCGAGCACAACAACGTCATCCCATAAAATGATCTTCCAGAGAAAAAGCACCTGCACCAGGCGGCTGTATCCCAGCACTTTGTGTTTCCAACCCGTAGTCTCCGGCGAGTACTCAACTTTCTTCGCGTTCTCATCAAGAGAATACCAAAGATCGTTGATCCCGCAAAGAACTATCACTGCTTTAGGGCGGATTGTGGGGATGATATCCCGAACAAAAATCAAATGCGCGCGCGTGGAATGGCCCGAAATGCCGGCATTCCCCACCCACACGTTCGCAATCGCCTTTCGCATTTTTGATTGCAGCAGGTACGGCCATGTTTTGCTGTCATCAAGATAAAAACATTGCGTCGTACTTCCGCCGACAGCAACTATTGTATAATAATCATTCCAGTCGGTCGGAGGATCGTCACCGCGGAAGCCCCACTTGTTTGTAGTGTTCGCTGCAACTGGTGCGACTCCGTCCAACGCGACCTTCAACTTCATTTTGTTGTGGGGACGAAGTTGGATGAACGGAGAAAAGACATAGTCGTGCGCAAATACCCGGGCAAGAAGCTCCAGGGCGCCAAAACTGACGACGCATGACATCGACAGAGCGGCAATTATATGAATCGCTTTCTTCCAGTCATCAGAGAACTTGACCAGCAACGCGCCGAGGACGACGCAGATGATATTCATCGCGCAGATGAGAAGCATGCTCGCCAGGCCCCACTTTCCCAACGACTTTTCTAAGATACCCGTCAAGTGCATTCCATCTGAAGGATAAATCACGGACAAGGTCCATTGATTGAAGACCAACCCAAACAGGACGAGCGCTCCCCCCGTCCATTTCAAGGTATTTCTTTGAAGCATTGCTATTACGGGGCCATTTGAAATTTATTTTGCATTCAGTAGCAGTCCCATCTCACGCGCGATGGTTTCGTTGCACATCAAATAGTTCAGAGGAGCCGTGACCCGCAACGTATCCACCCTCCTCGGTCCTTCGTTTTCATCGATGGCGAACATGAGATACTTGTTCGCTCTCATTAAGGGCTCCAACAATTGCCCGACGTTGTCGTTCAAAATTTCAAGAAGGAGTGTCGGTTTCATTTTCTCGAGGAATTCTCCCATGCCGAGCAGGACCTCATACTCGTGTGTCTCCACATCAATTTTCATCAGATCAATCGCTTGCACATGTTCCCGAACTATCAGGGTCGCCAGCCGGACCGTCGTTAGCTCCTTCGACTGATAGTCAACGCCTGCGAAATGATCCGCCATAAAATGGCGGTTCAGCGACGCAGTATAGTCGTGCGTGCCGGGTCGCTCATACAGGGTCTGGATGCCGTCGATGTTTGACAGCGCATGTGGAATACACCGTATGGGGTAGGCGTTCAATCGAACATTGAGCTCTAATTCCGCATATATTCTTTCGACGGGCTCGAATGCGAATACGTTTGCATTGGGGTTCACTGCTTGTGCGGCGAGTGCATAGACGCCGGTGTTCGCACCGATGTCACATATTGTATGTGCGTTCTTGCAGAGATCCATCCAGATTCGGAGTGATTTCTTTTCCCACCTGCCGGTGAGTCCTTGCCAAAAAATCTGATTTTCGATCACGTGATCATAGTCATCATAATTCTGAAGGAGGAACGAAGTCTCACCTGCCTTCACGCGAAACGGGCCGTCAAAATTGAGACGTTGACTCAAGCGATACTCTGGCACATACAAATTCCGCATCGTGATAAGGAGAGAGCGCCTCAGTGGCAGCCTCTGATAAAGATATTTGATCCATCGAGGAATATACATTGTACGCCTTTTAACGGACAGAAATACTTTTCTAGTTTTCCGCGGCCGAATTCATATGGAACGTCCTATGAGTTTTTCAATCGTGCGAAAGAGCGGCCACAAAACGAATCGAAAATGAAAACCATGCCGTCGAAGATGAAACCGGAAGAAACGAAAACTCTCCCTCCACTTCCCACGACGAAGAAGTTCAAATTGGCTGTCTTCATAGTAACGGTAGGACATGCTCAATTTCTCATGGAATACAGATTTCGCCCGGACGAAATCATCCTCGATGGCGCTCACGATACATTGCACGAGGCGACCCGGATTGGAATCTTTCATTTCGATGATGGAATCACAGGGTAAGCCAAAATACTGATGGTCGTACACAACGGATGCGAAACAAAATGCATCGGGCTTTATCAATTGGATCATCGGCAGTCGTTTAGCCCACTCCGAGGTACAGAGCCATGAAATCCCGCTTGATGAGCCGACGAGTAAAGTACAGTACTTAGTAAGCTCCGCATTTTCCCTGAATGAAAGTACACTCCCGTCGATGATTCGATCGTCATTCGAAGCAAATGAGAGATGGGAGGAGAGTATTACGCAGGCACTCGGAAGCGACGAGACAACTTGTTTCACCACGTCTAGTGCATATTCCAGGTTTGTGGACGATTGACCGCTTCGAGGCACACATTCAAATAGAATGACGGACTTTGTTTCCGAGAGTTTGCGTTCCGCAGCGAACCGGCGCACATTCTCGACCTCGGCTGTCGAAAGTCTCAAGACGGGTGTGATCGGTACGGTAATGTTGCCGGGATAATTTCTAAACGTCGAAGATCGTATTGTTCCGTCATAATTGCGAAGATTCCCTGGGACGATTTGGGTCAGAAAAATCTCGTCAAAATCGCCACGGGTTTTTCTTTCAACAGCTTCCCGCTCAAATTTTCGCCACTCGATGATAATTTCTCCGACCCCTGCCGCCGGAATTTCCCATACGTCATCAACATACGGATTAAGATAAATAATGGACCGGTACATCGACCCGATTGCCCACGTAAGGTGGCACCCGGGGAAATCAAACTTAATTTGCCGTGCAATCGTCGTGGCATACAGGCAGTCGCCAAACGAGCCGAGGTGTCCCAGCAGGATTTTTTTTCGGTTCGCTCGCGGCGGTGGAGCAGCTTGTTTCATTTCTGTGGATTGGCTCATTCAGAGAAGCTGGCCCCTAAAACAGGTGCGTTCATGTTTGCTTTTTTCTAAAAACAAGGCTCGCAAACGTGTAGCGGCACCCCCCATAAACGAAATCGGGATTGTCGCAGTCCCAACGGGGCTCATCGACCAGCGAACAATCTGGAAGCAGGGCGAGAAGACGGTTTTTGAGATCCCGCTGAGTATAAAATCGAAAATCCTCGGGGGGAATTTTGTCGCCGGGAACGTACGCATCGTTGTAATCGCAGGTAAGGACTGCCACACCACCCGGAGCGAGTAATTCACCGATCAGAGTGATGAAGCGTTCATCGTTCTTGACATGCTCGATGACTGACGTCGAGAACACAACATTGTACGATCTTCTCTGGGTTATAGGGCGGGTGCAAAA
>CAYYHS010000281.1:0-4304 GCA_964471785.1 uncultured Chitinophagaceae bacterium | reverse complement strand
ATGCGGAAGTCGACCTCCTGCAGGCCAAACTCAACTTAACTCAATCACTGGTCAATTATGAACTCGCCATTGCGCAGCTTTCAAAAGCGATCGGCGAATAGCGACGAACACTACGGAAGAGGATATCATTCATGAGAACGAGAACTAAACTATTAATAATAGGCGCCGTCATTGCAGCGATCCTAATCGTGCTGATCGTCAGAAGCAAGGTGGAGCTCAACTCCGCTTCGAAAACCGACTCCATCGCGACTTCGTATTCAGTCTCCGTCGTTTCTGTTAAGAACATACCTGTCGAGGAAAAGATTTCGGCAATCGGAACGCTCAACGCAATCAACGATGTCGTTGTGCTTTCCGAAACGCAGGGGCGTGTGTTGAAGGTGAATGTTGAAGTGGGAGACTACAAGAAGGCGGGTTCGGTCCTTGTTGAGGTGGATAGCGAACTGAAGGAGGCGGCATTCATGGCCGCCCGCGTAACGTACGAGCGGGCGAAGAAAGATCTTCTGCGGTACGAGGCATTGTCCGCGGAGCATTCCGTTTCCGATATGCAAATCGAACAAGACCGATGGTCGAGCCAGTCTGCTGAGGCGCAGTTTATTGCAGCAAAACGGCAGCTGAGCGATACAAAGATTACAACGCCGATTTCCGGCATCGTCACCGCTCGATACGTAAACGTCGGGACGATGGTCATGGGGGCGCCGCAGGCGACTCAAATTGCGAACGTTGTTGATATTTCAAAGATGAAAGCAAAAATCTTCGTCGCCGAGAACGATGTGTTTCGTCTCCATGTCGGTGATCCTGCGGAAGTGACGACGGATGTCTATCCCGAGACATCGTTCGCAGGAAAAGTATTTACCGTCGCTTCGAAGGGAGATGAGGGCCACACGTATCCCGTGGAAGTTCTTCTCGAGAACCCGAGGCAGCAGCTGCGCGCCGGGATGTTTGTAACGATATCGATCGAGCCTCGGTCAAGCGGGGCAGGATTGGTAATTCCGCGCGAGGCAATTATCGGAAGCTTCCAGGATGCAAAGGTCTTTGTCGTGAAGAATAAAATTGCCTCACTGCGAAGCGTTGTGGCGGTAAAGGAGCTTGGTACGAATGTGGAAATCTCGAGCGGACTTCAAGTGGGTGAAGAAGTCGTCACCGATGGCATGAGCAACCTGAGCGATAACGCTCCGGTCACCGTACGCAACGACTGACCCATAAAGGATAAATGACATGACGATCACCGAATTATCAATAAAGCGGCCGACACTTGTCGTTGTCGCGTTCACTGTACTTGGTGTGCTCGGTCTCTTCAGCTATTTCCAGCTTAATTATGAATTGCTGCCGAAGATGTCGATTCCCGTCGTGACGATCACGACAATCTATCCGGGCGCGTCTCCGTACGAAGTGGAAAACAATGTTTCCAAAATCATAGAGGACGCAGTTTCTGGTATCGACAAAATCGACAACGTGCGGTCCTCTTCACTCGAGGGTCTGTCGCTCGTTATTATCGAGTTTAAGCAGGACGCGAACATCGATTACGTCGTGCAGGATGCATCGCGAAAAGTGAATGCCGTTCTTGCGAAACTTCCGACAGATGCAAAACAGCCGACGGTTTCCAAGATCGCATTCGACGAAATTCCCGTCTTGCGAATGGGCGTGACGAGCCTGATGGACGCGCGGCAGTTTTATCAGTTCATGACCGACCAGGTCCAGCCGCGGATATCCAAAATCGCCGGCGTGGCACAGGTCGCCCTTTCGGGGGGTGATGAGCGGGAAATCCGGGTGAACCTCAATGCGAGCAAGGTGCGGGCGTACGGTTTGTCCGTTCCACAGGTAGTCCAGGCGGTTCGCAGCGCCAACATGGATTTCCCGACCGGCAATTTCAAAGATGTCGACGAACAATTTGTCGTGCGCATTGCGGGAAAATTCTCGTCCGTGGAGGATCTGCGGCAGCTCGTCGTCGGCCGCACCCGCCAGGGGGGCGACATCCATCTCGATGCAATCGCCGAAGTGCAGGACGGGAGAAAAGATTATGAACAGATCAATCGAGTGAACGGCATTACCTCGGTCGGAATTCAGGTCGTCAAGCAGTCAGACGCCAACGCCGTTTCGGTGAGCAAACTTGTCCGGCAGGAATTGAAGAAAATCCAGGAGGAATACAAGAAACAGGGAATCATCTTCACGATAGCGGAGGACAGTTCCACCTTTACCCTCGATGCAGCAAACGCAGTCAAGAAGGACCTTTCACTGGCTGTCCTTATGGTGGCGATCGTCATGCTGCTGTTCCTCCACAGCATCAGAAATTCATTCATCGTGCTCGTGGCAATCCCCGCGTCCCTCATCACGACGTTTGGTTTCATGTATGCGATGGACTTCTCCCTGAACATGATGACTCTCCTGGGGATGTCTCTTGTCATCGGAATTCTCGTGGACGACTCCATCGTCGTTCTCGAGAATATCTACCATCATATGGAAAACGGAGAGGAACAGCGGGCGGCCGCCCTCAATGGAAGAAACGAAATAGGATTTGCCGCTCTCTCGATCACCATGGTAGACGTCGTGGTATTCCTTCCGCTCTCGCTCGTCAGCGGTATCGTCGGCCAGATTATGAGACAGTACGCTCTCGTTGTCGTCGGTTCGACGCTCACGAGCCTCTTCGTCTCGTTCACCATCACGCCGACGCTCGCGTCGCGCTTCGCGAAACTCGAGCGGATGACGGACAGGACGCTGCTCGGGAAATTTGCCCTCGCATTCGAACGGTACTACCATAGGTTTTCCGACTTCTATCAGAGGCTGCTCAGATGGGCTCTCGTGAACAAAGCAAAAGTTGGCATAGCCACAGTAGCTCTCTTTCTCGTATCGCTCCTCTTCCCGGCGCTGGGACTGATCGGTAATGAATTCATGCCGCAATCGGACCGGGGAGAGTTCGGCGTGTCGATCGAACTGGAGCCGGGTACTTCCATCGAACAGAATAATCAAACAACGTTGCGTATCGAACATATTTTTTCACAAATGCCCGAAATCGAGAAGGTCTTTACGGGCGTTGGAGCTTAGGCTGTAGGCTCATTATCGCTCTCGAGCAACAATCTAACACAGCTCAATGTGACGCTGGTCCCGAAAGAGAAGAGAAAGAAGTCGACGGGCGATGTTGGTGAAGAGATTAAGAAGAAGCTGAAAGAAATACCCGGACTGAAAGTCTACGTCAACCCGATAGGTCTTTTCGGATCGGCGGATCAGGCATCAATTCAAATTGCCGTCAACGGGACAGATTTCGGCGTGATCACAAAAGCTGCGAGGCAGGTTGAGGATGTCCTGAGGAGCGTGCCTGGGACAACGGATGTCAGGTTGTCGTCGGAGACGGGGAAGCCGGAAATGCAGATCGCAATTGATCGCGCAAAGATGGCACAGCTCGGCCTCTCCGTTGCCGATGTCGGCACTACACTCCGGATCGCCCTTACGGGGGACGATCAATCAAAATTTCGAGACGGCAATACGGAATACGACATACGTATCCGATTCGATGAATTCAATCGTACTCGAACTGATGACATAGCCCATATCGCTTTCGTTAATAACCGTGGTCAACAGATATAGCTGCAGCAGTTTGCTGCGATCAATCAATCGTCGGGGCCGACAAAACTGGAGCGACGGGACCGCATGGGTATTATTTATGTCAACGGACAAACCCTCGGACGCCCAACGGGGACAATCATGGAAGATTTTAAAAGCAGGGTTGCAGGGATTCAGCTTCCTCCGGGAGTCTCTCTCTCGTATCTCGGAATGGAAAAGATGCGTTCCGAGGGTTTCACTAGTCTTTTCCTGGCGATGCTTACCGGTATCCTCTTCATTTACCTGATCATGGTGGCCCTCTATGATTCGTACGTCTATCCGTTCGTTGTCCTATTCTCCATCCCACTGGCGATGGTCGGATCTATGGTCGCGCTGGCGGCAACAGGAAAAGCGTTGAGCATTTTTACGATGCTCGGTATTATCATGCTGATGGGCCTTGTGGCGAAGAACGCGATTCTCCTTGTAGATCGCACAAATCAGACACGTCTCGATCGCGGGCTCTCGGTGTACGAAGCATTGCTCGAAGCGGCCCAATCCCGGCTGCGTCCAATCCTCATGACGACGCTGACGATGATCTTTGGTATGTTGCCGATTGCCCTCTCGACGGCTTCCGGATCGGAATGGAAATCGGGACTTGCCTGGGCTCTTATTGGTGGGCTGACAAGTTCACTGCTTCTCACGCTGGTGGTTGTGCCGGTCGTTTACATGAAGGTGGATTAGTGGAAAGATAAAGTGCCGGCGTTTTTCAG
>CAYYHS010000280.1:0-4304 GCA_964471785.1 uncultured Chitinophagaceae bacterium | reverse complement strand
AGATACGTCGTGGAGAGATCCATTGATTCCTCGTCCTGAGTAATACTTTACGATGATAGGTAAAACGGCGAGGCTACTTGTCGGCCCCGCCGTTAGATTATTTTTATTTGTGCTGTTCGCCTGTCGCCCCGTCAAACTTCAACGATGCAAGTTGCTCATAATAGTGCCACCGTGATGTCACATCCTCCTGGGCAAGCTTCATCAGCCGCTTTGCTTCTTCCGGGGCGCTCTTCGTGAGCATCTTGTAGCGGATCTCCTTGTACGCATACTCTTCGAACCGCAGTTTCGGGCTCTTCGAGTCGAGCTTGAAGGGATTCTGACCCTGCTTCGCAAGCTCAGGATTGTATCGGAACAACGGCCAATGCGCAGAGTCAACAGCGGCCTTCTGACTATCCAGCCCGAACTTCATATTGATGCCATGGGCAATGCAATGTGCGTAGGCGATAATCAGCGAGGGACCATTGTATGCTTCCGCTTCCAAAAATGCCTTGACGGTGTGAAGATCGTTTGCACCCATCGCAATCTGGGCAACGTAAACATTGCCATAGGTCATGGCTATCAATCCGAGGTCTTTCTTCTTGAGGGGTTTCCCTCCTGCCGCAAATTTCGCTACAGCTCCCCGGGGCGTGGACTTGGACATCTGTCCACCCGTGTTCGAATAGACTTCGGTGTCGAGAACAAGAATATTGACGTTCCGGCCCGAGGCAATAACGTGGTCCAATCCCCCATACCCAATGTCATACGCCCATCCATCGCCTCCCATAATCCACACGCTTTTCTTCACAAGAAAATCGGATATGGAAAGAAGCTGTTGGGCATCCGTAGACTTGTCTCCTTTCAATTTTCCCTTCAGGATCGCAATCCGTTCCCGCTGTTCGTAAATTTTCGCCTCGTCCGATTGATCGGCATTCAGAATTGCATTCGTCAACTCCTCGCCGAGAGTCGGTGAGAGTTTCTTGAGAAGTTCAGAGGCAAATTCCTTTTGCTTATCGATCGAGAGACGGTATCCGAGGCCGAATTCAGCGTTGTCCTCGAAAAGCGAATTCGACCATGCGGGACCGCGTCCGTCAGCATTCTTCGTCCAGGGGGTTGTAGGAAGGTTGCCTCCGTAAATCGACGAGCAGCCTGTTGCGTTCGCGACGATCGTTCGATCGCCGAACAATTGTGTCACGAGTTTCACGTACGGCGTCTCTCCGCAACCCGAGCATGCGCCCGAGAACTCAAACAGGGGCTGCAGGAACTGCGAGCCTTTGATGGTATCCACTTTTGCCGTGCGGCGATCTGCTTCGGGGAGCGTCAGGAAGAAATCCCAGTTTGCCCGTTCCTGTTCCCGAACTGCCGGCTGAGGTACCATGTTGAGCGCCTTGAGTCTGGTCTCGGCCTTGTTCTTGACCGGACAGACTTCAAAGCAAAGCTCGCAACCGGTGCAATCTTCGGGTGCTACTTGAATTGAGTAGCTCATGCCCTCGTACTCTTTGCCGCGATACGCGGTACTCTTAAACGTCTTCGGTGCACTGGCAAGGAGGCTTTTGTCATACACCTTAATCCGGATGCTTGCGTGCGGACAGACCATCGCACACTTTCCGCACTGGATGCAAATAGAATCATCCCAGGCAGGAATTTCGAGCGCGATATTTCGTTTTTCCCACATTGCCGTGCCCGTGGGGAATGTCCCGTCTGCTGGCATCGCACTCACGGGGAGGTCGTTGCCGTTTCCTTCGATGATCTTCGCGAGAACTTCCTTCACGAAATCCGGAGCGCTCTTCGAAACCACCGGCGGCAATTGCAGCACGCTGTCGGCCTTTGCCGGAACAGTGACCTTGAAAAGATTCGCCAGCGTCTGATCGACGGCGTCGAAATTCATCTTCACGATATCTTCGCCCTTCTTGCCGTACGTCTTCTTGATCGATTTCTTGATCGCTTCAATCGCTTCATCTTTCGGCAGAACGCCGGAGATTGCGAAGAAGCAGGTCTGCATGATAGTGTTGACCCTTCCTCCCATGCCGGTTTTTGCAGCCACTTCGTAACCATCGATGACATAGAAGTTCAGTTTCTTCTTGATGATTTCATCCTGCGTAACTCTCGGAAGTTTGGCCCACACTTCGTCTTTAGAATACTGACTGTTCAGAAGGAACGTGCCTCCCTCGACCAGATCGCGCATGACATCGTACTTCTCGAGAAACATCCACTGGTGACACCCGACAAAGTTCGCTTTGTCGATAAGGTAGGAAGATCGAATCGGCCGAGGACCAAACCGAAGGTGGGAGACCGTTGTCGTGCCGGACTTCTTGGAATCGTACACGAAGTAACCCTGAGCGTAGTTCGGCGTGTCTTCTCCGATAATCTTAATAGAATTCTTGTTCGCCCCAACGGTCCCATCCGAACCGAGACCGTAGAACATTGCCCTGACGACATCGCTCTTCTCCGTCGTGAACGATGCATCATAGGAAAGGCTCGTATGGGAAATATCGTCGTTGATCCCGACGGTGAAATGATTTTTTGATTTCGACGACTTCAGTTCATCGTAGACTGCTTTGACCATCGCCGGAGTAAATTCTTTGGACGATAGCCCGTAGCGTCCGCCGATGACCCGCGGAAAGACTGTGAACGGAGCCATTCCCTCCGCTAGGGCTTCGCCAATCGCCGTCACGATGTCCTGGTAGAGAGGCTCGCCCACTCCGCCGGGTTCTTTGGTCCTGTCCAGCACCGCAATCGACTTCACGGTTTTTGGAAGGGCTGAAATAAAATGCTTTACAGAAAAGGGACGGAAAAGATGTACTTTCACAACGCCGATCTTTTCCCCTTTGGCCAATAGTGCTTCGACCGTTTCGTGAACCGCTTCTGCTCCGGAGCCCATGATCACAATGACCCTCTCTGCATCCGGTGCTCCGAAATATTCAAAGAGATGGTACTGGCGTCCTACGATTCCGGCAAATTTGTCCATGGCCCGCTGAACGGTTTCCGGGCACGCCGTGTAGTATGGATTTACCGTCTCACGCGATTGAAAATATGTGTCGGGATTCTGAGCGGTGCCGCGAAGAACCGGAGCTTCCGGAGTCAACGCCCGTTTGCGATGAGCAAACACCAAGTTGTCGTCGATCATGGCGCGTATATCGCTCACCGTCAATTGCTCGATCTTCATGACCTCGGCAGATGTCCTGAAGCCGTCAAAAAAATGGAGAAACGGTACTCTCGATTCGAGCGTTGCCGCCTGCGAGATGAGGGCGAAGTCCATGACTTCCTGAACGGAATGAGATGCGAGCATAGCGAAACCGGTGGAACGCACGGACATCACATCGCTGTGATCTCCAAAAATCGACAACGTCTGGGTCGCGAGCGAGCGCGCCGAAACGTGAAACACTGTCGAGGTCAACTCGCCCGCTATTTTGAACATATTCGGGATCATGAGCAGCAGCCCTTGGGATGCTGTAAACGTCGTCGTCATGGAACCTGTTTGGAGCGCACCGTGGACTGCGCCGGAAGCGCCTCCTTCGCTCTGCAGTTCGGCTACCAGAGGAACGGTTCCCCAGATATTCTTCTTCCCCTCTGCGGACCACTGATCGCACCATTCGCCCATTCCCGAGGAAGGGGTAATCGGATAAATTGCGATGACTTCATTCGTCTTGTGAGCAACGTATGCTGCTGCTTCGTTGCCGTCTATTGTTACCATTTGTCTTTTGTCTGATGGAGCTTCACTAGCCATTTTTTATAATCCTTTGAGGCAATAATGTGGGTGTGAAATTAAGATCGACTGCTGCAAAAAATACAAATATCGTGCTACTTTTCGGATCATAAAAAGGGGAGAAAAAAGTGAGTGGAGAATCCTATTTACCAATTGTGGAAATGGGCTAACGTCGATTCTCAAAAGTAGGAAGTAAGGAAGAGAAAAAATTAGGCGAGCGTTCGCAAGAAGAGGTTCTTGGAAATTATCTTGCAGAGGTCGACACGATTCACTCGGTGTCGAGAATTTTTCTGATACGTTCTAAGATGAGTTGCGGAACATACGGTTTCTGAAAAACATCAGATGCTCCTCGCTTCATCAAATCTTCTCTCACTGCGGCATCGATAAATCCGCTTGCAAGAATCACCTTGACACCCGGCTTCATCTCACGGAGTTTTTGAAAAACTTCCCATCCCCCCAATTTCGGGAGTCCCATATCTGTCAGAACGAGAGCGATGACATTTCCTTGCGCTCGAAAGATGTTGACGGCTTGTTCGCCATCGTTTGCAGTCACAACGCTGTACCCTTCTTCTTCAAATAAGGATTTCAACAAATCGAGAAGCATCAATTCGTCTTCGACAAC
>CAYYHS010000279.1:0-4324 GCA_964471785.1 uncultured Chitinophagaceae bacterium | reverse complement strand
CACAAAAAGGAATAGAAGTAAACGGAATACTTCACGGAAGATTGGGGTACAGCGCCGGCGTTGTCGAAGGATTTGGAGATCCCCATTCCTACAAGGACTACTACGGTCATATCTTTTACAAGTTTGATGGTTTACCGCTCGACGGTATTGTTGAGGGGGGAGGATCGCAGGGCGCCAGCCAGCCATTCATCGACAATTCTCTTACGATCGGAGCTTTTGCTTATGCGGGTCAGGCGATGCTTGATGCCGGCGGGATACAGCAACAAAACAATTTCACACTCTTCGGCGGGGATTACAATGCATTCTATGGTCGGCTTAATTTGTTCGGCGGAGTGCAGCTGCGCAAAGACGATAATCCATTCTTGACGATGTCGGGCATCTCCGCAAAAAGTACGGTGTTGTTCAGCGAGCTTGATGTGACCGTTTACCCATGGCTGCTGCCGGGTGTGCGTTATGAAGTGTGGAATGGACAAGGGCTGGATGCGAACAACGCGTTGGTTTCGTTCACGGACTCGCAGATTGTCCCCGGCATTGTATTCTTAGTGCGACCAAACTTAAAAATGACGGTTCGCGCATCATTTGCAAAACTCAATACGGCGTCGGACTCAAATGGAAATCCCGTGCTCGTTCCTGGACAGACTGTAAAACCCGGGCAGGTACAGGTGCTTATGGCGCTCGGGATCTAAGGCGAATTCCGTTTCAACATTCTTTCGGCGAAATAGCCAAATTCAAATAATACTAAATAGGGAGCAAGTTATGAAAAGATGTTTTATCGTTGGTATATCACTCACTCTGTTATGCTGCAGCGCGAATTTTGCGACTGCCGGTACAATTGCAGGCAAGGTGAAAGCTCATGGCGTGAAGAATAGCGCCGATGCAGTTGTCTACATTGAAAAGGTCGAGTCGCAAAGTTTTCCCGCTCCAAAAGAGCATGCGTTGATGGATCAGAAAGGTTTGAAATTTCATCCTCATGTCCTTCCGATCCTTGCAGGGACAACGGTCGATTTCCTCAATAGCGACGATGTCTTGCACAACGTATTCTGTCCCGATGCTTGTGCCGATAAGGTAAACCTGGGAACGTGGCCCAAAGGACAGAAGCGCTCGTACACGTTTAAGAACGCCGGTTGTCAGCCGGTCATGCTCTGTAACGTACATCCTGAAATGGAAGCGTATGTCGTAGTTTGCGCGACACCGTATTTTGCAGTTAGCTCGCCCGACGGCAGTTATGAGATCAAAGATGTTCCTCCGGGAAAATACACATTGAAAATTTGGCACGAAAAGTTAAAGGGGCAGCCAGTTCAGATAGAGGTGTCAGATAAAGGTGAAGCGAAAGCTGATTTCGATATACAAAAGTAAAAGAAAGAATTAGGACAGTGGCTGAGCAACTTAAATTTGTCAACCTGGAGTGGCTTGACTCCAACTTCCCCTGCATGGCGGCGTGTCCGGTGCATACGGAGGCGGGGCGATATGTTGGATTAATTGAGGAAGGGCGTTATCGCGAAGCGTATCATGTTGCCCGCAGACCAAACCCCTTTGCGTCGATTTGCGGTCGCGTTTGTGCTGCTCCGTGTGAAAGCTCTTGCCGACGGGGTACCATCGATGAGCCGATTGCAATCCGTGCGCTCAAACGATTTGTGACTGAGCGCTTCGGTGTCGAAAGTATGGTCGACCTTGAAAAACTGAAAGAAGTGTTTGGTAAGTCGGTAAAAAGAAATGGGATCAAAGTCGCCGTGATCGGCGCAGGACCCGCCGGGCTCTCATGTGCCCATGACCTTGCGTTGTTGGGGTATGAAGTGACAGTCTTCGAAGCTCAGTCTGTTCCCGGAGGAATGCTCACGCTGGGCATTCCGGAGTATCGACTTCCGCGCGAGCTTATCCGTCTTGAGATTAATGCTATTTTGAGTCTTGGGGTCGAGCTTAAACTCAACTCAGCGATTGGGCGGGACTTTACACTCAGCGATCTGAAGCGCCAAGGGTTCAGGTCCGTCTTCATAGCAATCGGTTCGCACAAGAGCAGGGATTTGCAGATCAAGGGAGTTGAACTTGACGGTGTATTACGTGCTGTAGACTTCTTATTGAATGTGAACCTGGGGTACCGTGTCGACATCGGACAGAAGGTTGTGGTGATCGGAGGAGGAAATGTTGCCATAGACGTCGCGCGTACCGTGGCCCGGCAGGAAAAAGTCGAGGTCGGTCTTGTGACGGAGGTAGCAGAAGCCCTCGATGTTGCACGATCTGCGGTTCGCTTCGGAGCGAAAGAAGTTCACATGGTGTGCCTTGAGGACTGGAATGAGATGCCCGCGTCCAAAGTTGAAATCGATGATGCACTCGAAGAGCGGATCCACATCCATCCCCGCAAGGGCCCGAGCAGAGTCGTCGGTGAAAATGGAAAGGTGACGGGCTTCGAAACGATCGATTGTGTCTCGGTGTTCGATGACCAAAGACGGTTTAGTCCGAAATTTAAAGCAGGCACGGAAAAAATAATCGAAGCAGATACTGTGATCATGGCGATTGGGCAGACGTCGGACCTGACCTGGTTGACCGAAGAAGATAAAATAGAAGTAACTCCCCGCAACACCATAAAGGTGGATCCTGCAACACTTGCCACTACCGCTCCCGGAATCTTTGCCGGCGGCGATGTGTCGTTCGGCCCTCGCATTGCGATCGAAGCAGTTGCCAACGGTAAGAAGGCGGCCCAATCCATTCATGCATTTCTCTCGGGCGTCAAAGGGACAAGCGTGGAAATCGCACTTCACGATCGTGATGTCGAAATCATTGTTGCGAATACTCGGGAATACAAACGGAAATGGGGATATGAACAAGAGCGGCGAGTTCCGATACCCGTTTTGCCGATCGAACGCAGGATCGGTGTCTCGCAGATTGAGCTTGGGTACAACGAAGAAGAGGCACAGCGTGAAGCCTCCCGCTGTTTACATTGCTGGGAAAATACGGTCTTCAATGAGGGGGGCGAAGAAACCGGCAGCGAGTGCATTCTTTGCGGAGGGTGTGTCGATATATGTCCGGAGAGTTGCATCGAACTGGCGGTGTTGGATCGCTTAGAAGGAAACGAAGCACAAATGAATGACGTGAGCGTTGCGTACGATGTCGTCATCGGGGGTCAATCAGAAGAAAGAGTCGGCTCCATCATGATCAAAGATGAAGATCGTTGTATTCGTTGCGGACTCTGTGCAATGCGTTGTCCGGTAGGTTGCATCACCATGCAGGGATACACAGTTGCAGAAACAAAGCCTCTATAATATAGACTTACGATCGAGGATTTACAGTGGATAAAGCGAACGAAGAAAAGAGCGGCCCTAAGGAAGAGCTCATCTCCCGTCGATTCTTTTTTGAAAGTTTAGGATTGGGAGCAATTGGAATTGCGGCGCTCGGAAGCATCGTGCTCACGGGTGAGTACCTCTCGCCGAACGTGGTGCGAGAACCTCCGATAAAATTCAAAGCCGGCAAACCAGAAGATTTTTCACCCGGAAGCGTAACGCTCGATGTCGATCAAAAAGTCTATATCGTTCGAGCAAAAGAAGGATATTTCTACGCTCTTTCTGCGGTATGCACGCATCTTGGATGCATCACGAATTGGAAACCGGACCAGGGGATCATCGCCTGCCCGTGTCATGGAAGCAAATTTAGTACGGATGGGACAAAAATTGCGGGTCCCGCGCCGCGTTCATTGCCCCGTTTCTCGATGGTATTGGATGACAACGGCCAGTTAGTGGTCGACAAATCAGTAGTTGTGGGTGAAGAAACAACGCTCAAAGTCTAAGTTAAGGAGGCGGTATGAAAGGCATCACAAAATATTGGGAGACAGTACAGGCAGATGTTTGTGCGAACTGTATCGATAGTAACGGAGAAGGAGTTTGTCGCCTTGCAGGAGATGTTGAATGCGGACTGAAACGATATTTTTCAGCAGTCGTCGACTCCGTTCTTTCAGTACAGAGCGACACGCTTGGTCCTTATGAGAAAGCTCTCCGGGAAAATGTCTGCGCATCGTGCGACCATCAATCCGAAGACGGCGTGTGCCACGTTCGTACGAACATTGATTGTGGTTTTGACAGATACTTTCCAATGGTTGTCGAGAGTATTGAAAACTTCAGATCAGAACGCAAGGGGAACGTCACCGGATATGCAGGGGCCCAATGAACCGGTTTACTCAGCAGATCGTTAAATCACGAGTCTGGCGTTCGATCTTCCGACACGGGCTTCCGCTGTCGAATCGGACGCGTGCGGAAGCAGTCTTCTACAATTTTTTCCTACACGTTCATCCCACAAAAGTCCGCAGACGCTCGATCAAATTTACGTACACATGGGG
>CAYYHS010000278.1:0-4330 GCA_964471785.1 uncultured Chitinophagaceae bacterium | reverse complement strand
ACCATTTTTCACCGAGCCGCCGGCCCCGCAATATTGCTTTAGCGTGCTGGCTATTTCTTTCATCGTCGTTGGGTTATGATGCAAACCGCTGATGATCGTTACGATTTTCCCTTTCCGTCCTTTGGCATCGAGCCGAATACGAACACTCTGCCCCTTTCCGTCGTGATGTGAAGCGAAGGGGCCTTCCTTTGCGGAATCGGTAGCAGTCGGCGCTTTTGGGGGCAACAAATCTGCCAACTCAGAGAGTGAATTCAGTTTCATTTTTATCCCCTCTTCATTTCAGCAACATCAATTTCTGGCGCATGAAAATGGAAGTCTCATCCCTCAAAACGGCGACGTACATCCCGCTCGCAACTTTTTCGCCGCGTTCGTTTAACCCGTCCCATGAGATCGTACCCAGGCGTCCCAGAACGCGGTAACTCTTCACACGCTCGCCAGTCATAGAAATGATGTCGAGCCGAGCATTCCCAATTTCCCGAGTGCTGTATTCAATCTTGCAGGAGGGATTAAAAGGGTTTGGATAGGCCCGGAAGTAATACGTCTGCGGCGCTGACGCCTCGGGCGGAACATCTAGGGTATTGGCAGTCGATAGAACAAAATGTGTAACCGATCCCCCCGGTAAAGCATAGGAGAAGGAGTGGTCACTGAAACCGGATATGTCGTCGAGCGGAACGATCTGCGTCGAGTACCGCAGCAGTCTCCAAACCTTTCCACCCGTCAGCCCATCGTGAGCTGAGATATTGAAATTACCTGTCACGCTCTGGATCAGGTTTTTGTTGATAACGATAAGGTGAATTTCATTTTTGGCGGCGTTGAATGAGCCGTATATCGAACAATTGACGCTGTCGCTCGTCTGGCAGGGAACATAGCGATCTGCGAACGTTGAATAATTGCCGTCGTAATTCCGGTAGAGCCTGTAGGCAGCAGAGACAAATGCCGATGGCGACCCGATTCCCCAGAAGCTTGCAAAATAAACTCCATACTTGGCAAAGATTCCAAGAACGTCAGCAACGGCAATTGCACCGGAAATATCGTCTTCGCCGCCATATGTGAACTCTGTGAAGGCGAGCTTCGTTCCGGGATAATATGTGTTGATCGACCTTATGAGGTTGGGAATCAGAGGGAGATGAGCTTTTCCGTACTGCCCGATCCAACTGTTTTCGAAATAAGTTTTGTCCCACAAGGTGCGCGGCGCCTGCATTCTTGCAACCTTATCACTGTCGCTTGTCGCAGTCGTCAGGATAATACGGCTGCTGCCAATTGCCTCGGGATACCAGTGAACGTCAAGGACATCGAGCAATCGCTTTCCTTCCGAGATCTCCGCCTGCCTCATCTTGTCGAGATAATAGTCTAGGAACCATGCATACGTTTTTCCCGTGGCAATAGTAGTCCAGTCAGGGGCGCTTTGAAAATCGGTATATTCTCCGAAACCGTATGCAGCAGGGCCAAAAACATCAGCCGCCGGATCGACGCTCTTCACCGCCGCAGCGAGCGCAATCGATCGCTGAATAATCTCAGCGCATGTCGTCGCCGACGGGTGGATTCGGGGATGGGTGGACGACCAGAGCGAAGTCTCGTTGTCAAGGGAATAACCCTTGATGCCATTCTTGGTGTTCGCCGAGCCGTATTCACTCACAAGAAAATTCACATACTCATCCATGTAGACAAACGCATCCGTCGTGTCTGGCGTCAAAGAGAATGGGCTCCCCTTCTGGGACCTCACCTCGACCCAACGAGGCGATGGCGCTGTCTCTGCCTGAGAGACCGGACCGCTCTTATCCTTCGCCACATATCCCGCCATTTGAAGCGTCACCAGGGAGTACGCGCCTAGGGAGTTCTATTGATCCTGAAACGTCGTTGTCACAATTCCTGGGATAGTAGCATTTGTGTGGCTGATGCCTTCGACATCGCAGAGGTAGTTGTAGCTTTGCTGATTATAGTCCGAGCCTGCGTTCGACGCATTGTTTTCCCAATTGTACCCGGTCAACCTGTTGCCTCCCTGCCTCAATGCGGTCCAACCTCCATTTCCCGCTAAGATTTGATTCGTCCCGTAGATGTAAGGACTGATAGGCTGAAGTGAATCTGTCACGCTGATAGTGAAATTCACCTCTTGAGCGAAGCTGATGAGTGTCGACGCAAGCAACAACGCAAAGGCTGAGCTTGATTTAGAAAACATTTTATTCGAAGGAATGGAAAGATTTTTAATTGTGAGAGTTGGCGGATAGGAAATCAAGGGAGGATTAGCACCTGTCTCTTCTGGGGGGCCGAATGCTAGATGACTTCATCCTTTTCCACGAACTCGTCAACTCCTGTCTCGCTATCATAACCCTGATTTACCAAAGAAAGTAGAAAAATTGGCCGCGAATTGCAACGCGTCCGAACAGCAATTGCTTCTCTCAAGAGCATCACCGATATTAACCGATAATTTCCTTCTTGATGAAATAACATGAGGGCTGCTATGAAATACAGAGGTGTTCTTTTCACCATTCTTGCATGTTCACTCCTACCTTCCTGTGCTCAACAACCGACAGATGACCGGAGGTTTGAGTCCCTGGCCGGTAACTATATTGAAAAACTCCTTCAGTCAAATCCCGAGTCAGCAACAGGACTTGGTGATCACCGCTTTGATTCGAGGTTGAATGATTACACCATGGCTGGCGTCGAGATGCAGCGTTCGCTCTGTAAAGCATATCTCGATTCGCTCTCACAAATCGACGAAGCAAAGCTCGAGCCGGCCAACAAAATTGACCTGAAGATTTTGCGAACGAACCTCCAATCGACGATCTATTCTCTCGATACACTTCGCGAATACGAATGGAATCCTCTTGTCTACAATGTCGGCGGAGCGATCTACAGCCTTCTTGCGAGGGATTTTGCTCCTCTTAAGGACCGCCTAACGAATCTAAAAGGCCGCTTGGCGGAAATACCCGGCGTAATCGCAGCGGCAAAAGCGAACCTGAAGAACCCTCCGAAGATTCACACCGAGACCGCGATACTCCAAAACGATGGAACTGTCGGGATGATTAAAAACGATCTGGAACTCTACATCAGTCAGGTTCCAGAACTGAAGAAGGAGCTTTCTCCGTTGCAGGATTCGGCAGTGAAGGAATTGGAAGCCTACGGCCAATGGCTTCGCAAAGATCTTCTCCCCCGCTCGAACGGAGACTTCCGGATCGGCGATGACAAATTCAGACGGAAACTTTACTACTCGCTTGAGTCTGACTTAAAGAAAGAAGAAATACTGATCTCGGCCGAGGAAGAACTGAAGAAGACCCAGGAAGACCTCTACGCCGCCGCGCTCCCACTCTTCAAAACATCCTTCCCATCGTTGACCGACGAAGCACACACCGGCGACAAGAGTTCGGTGATTAAAGCTGTTCTGAACAAACTTGCGAATCAGCATCCGACGAACAAAAATATTGTCGACATGGCAATAGAAGATTTGAAAGCAACGACCGAGTTCGTCCGCTCAAATAACCTTGTCGGCGTGCCGGACAAACCGATTAAAATCATCGTAATGCCGGAGTATCAGAGGGGTGTGGCGGTTGCCTACTGCGATGCACCGGGACCGCTGGAGAAAAACGGCGAAACATTTTTCGCCATTTCTCCTACGCCGAAAGATTGGACTCCTCGACGGGCGGAGTCTTTCTTCCGTGAGTACAACACTTTCATGCTGCAAGACCTCACCATCCATGAAGGCATGCCGGGGCATTATCTGCAGCTGGCCCATTCCAACACATTCAAAGCCCCGACGATGGTCCGCGCAATTTTCAGCAACGGAATGTTTGTCGAAGGCTGGGCAACCTACGCTGAACAGTTCATGGCCGAAAAAGGATATGGCGGACCCGAGGTCAGAATTCAAGAACTGAAAATGCGCCTCCGCATCATCATCAATGCCATCATCGACCAGAAAATACACACGGCTCGCATGACTGAAAAAGAAGCAATGGACTTAATGATGAAGGAAGGGTACCAGGAGGATGGAGAAGCTGCCGGAAAATGGCGGAGAGCGTGCCTTACCTCGACGCAGCTTTCGACCTACTTTGTCGGCAACACGGAACTTAACTTACTTGCTAAGGCGTACCGTGCAAAATTTAGCTCTTCCGACGCCAAAGCGACGAACGATGCAATGATATCCGTCGGCTCGCCGGCGCCAAAATATGTGAGAGAAGCCTTGGGATTAGAATAAACCCAGTTCGTCTAACCGGCTCTCGGATCGTTTGGATAGCCGATTAAACTTTCCGGGGCGGCGAAGCTCTAATACGGAGCGGTAGTCACATGTCGGTTCTATGGCCCATGAAATTAACTCATCTTCACGACAATAGATCGG
>CAYYHS010000277.1:0-4337 GCA_964471785.1 uncultured Chitinophagaceae bacterium | reverse complement strand
CTCCCCGCTTCACCCGAAAAGATCAACCCAAGAACCATGATGTCGACGTTGGTCAGAGCCGACCAGGTGACTGATGGAACGAGCGCGACGGAATGATCATCCGGATTGCAGATTGCAAAGGCAGAACCACGGACCAATGGTGAGATGTCATACGAAACTTCCTGGAAGACCGACCACTTCGCAGGGGAAAGAAGGCCGAGCTTCTGCGAAACCGGAAGGAAACGTGCAGCATCCGAGGAGACTCCTTCACTATTGAACAGTAATTCAGTGTGAATATAGAATGAATTAGCGAACGTGTAATCTCCGGACAATGCCACAGACCCCATCGTTCCATGTGAGGGCTCTCCGGTAATGATGTCAGATTTGTTCGAAAGAATGGCCTCCCCGCGAAACCCGCCGCCGGCGATATCCCCCGCCCACCCTCCCCCGATATAGGCAAGTCCGGATCGCTCTCCGCCGACCAGACGGAAATCGTAATCCCATCGATTGAGCGTCCAGAGGAAGCCGGTGATGCTTTTCGAGTATGTCGTGGTCGGCTTGTACGCCACGGCTAGCTTTGTAACAGGACTTGTATAGTATTGCACTTGAACGGCATCGACCGCTGGACGTTCCACGTAATCAAAGTCGAGGACCGACAGCGGGTTGAAGATATCGATGACATTCCAGACGAGGTTCGTCCCCCAGGCTATTCGTTGGCGTCCCACCGTCACCTGAAGATCTTTGGGTGCCCAATTCATGTAAAGGCGGTCGATCTCGCCGTAGCCGATGGAGTTGCTGTTGCTCCAGAGTGTCGCGTCGAGAGTTCCATAGCCGAGACGATTTTTTAACCTATCGGCAAAGTTCGGTGTGTTCTCGACGCTTCCTCCATAGTACCCGCGGAATCTCAGTTCCATGATTCCGGTGATCGATTCGGTCGGATACCATTTTCCATTGAGGCGGGCATGAAAGAGTTGGTCTGTGGAATTGCCCGTCGGAGAATCTTGCGTTGTACTAAAAAGGTACTCGAGGTAACCTCCGAGATCCATTTTCGCGGCTTGGGCATCCGCAGAGGCGGCGAGGAAGAAAGTCAAAAGCAGGACCGCGAGGCACCTCATCGTTACACCATTGCATTCTTCTTGTCGGACTTGATCCTGCCGTCTTCAATTGTTACGACGCGATGGGCGCGTTGTATCACTCGCGCGTCGTGAGTTGCAAAGACAAACGTCATCCCGTATTGATGATTGAGTTGTTCCATCAGTTCGAGCAAAGAGAGCGCAGCTTGTGAATCGAGATTTGCTGTCGGCTCATCCGCAAGAACAAAACTTGGATGCGAAGCCAAAGCTCGGGCAACTGCGACCCGCTGCTGTTGCCCCCCGGAAAGCTCCGACGGCCTGCTCCGGGTTCGGTCGTGCAGACCAACCGCCTGCAACAACTCAAGCGACCGTTGTTCACGTTCTCTCCTGCCGACATTCTGAAGAAGCATGATGAATTCTACATTTTCTTTTGCAGTAAGTACAGGAATAAGATTATACGCCTGAAACACGAATCCGATATGATGAAGACGAAAATCTACAAGGTCACTCTCTCTCATCGATGAGATATCGGTACCGTCGATGACGATTGTCCCGGAAGTCGGCTGATCGAGTCCCCCGATAATGTTCAGGAGCGTAGTTTTCCCCGAACCCGACGGGCCGATGATCGCCGTGAACTCCAGCGGCTCGATCGAGAGGTCAATGCCGTCCAAAGCCCGAACCGGCACCATGGCCTGATTGTACGTTTTTGTTATTCCGCTTAGTTGAATAAGGGGCATAAAAGTCGCCTTTAGAGATACGTTCGGATTGCCGATGCCGGGCGGAGCTGGATCACTTTCAACGCCGGATAGATCGCTGCAAGAAGAGCCGTTGCCATGATCATGGCCGTCAGAATGGGGAAAGTGGTCAACGGTATTGTCGGAAAAAGATATCTGCTGAACCCGAAATGCGCCATCCCTTCTGAAAACATGCTCAAGTCGATTCCGGTCTTTCTCAGGTAGGCGATGGTCACGCCGCCGAGAATCATCCCCGCCACTCCTCCGGTCAGTGAAAGGAAGACCGTTTCTGTCATTACCATCACAAATACCTGGCGGCGTTTCATGCCGACCGCCATCAGCATCCCGAATTCGCGGACGCGGTCAAAAACAGACATCAACATCGTGTTGGTAATTCCGAAAAGGAGAGCCGTGAGAATAATTCCCAGAAATACATTCATGATAACGCTGGTCGATTCCAGAAACAGCTGCAGCTCCGGCGCGAGCTCTCCCCAATTCATGACTTCCAGCCCGGGATACCGTTCCTGGATTGCGCCCATCACCTCGGGAACCGAATGGTCGGAATACAACCGGACTCCAATCTCTTGTATCAGGGGAGTTCCCAGGAGCGCAAAGAGATCTCGCTGCAGGATGTAAACATTCGTCTGGTCGTATTGGGAAGAGGTGCTCTCGAAGATCCCCTCTACACGGAAGGCGCCGTACGTCAGCGTTCCGTCCGGAGCTTGGAACGTCAACACAATCTTTGACCTGAGTTTCACCTCGATTTTTTCGGCCAGTTTCTTTCCGATGAGGATTGGATTCGCCTTTCCGGTATCGATGTAAGCCCCCTGGGCGATCTCTTTACGGAGAGATGTGGCGGATTCTTCATCGGCGGGGACGATCCCCTTGATTCTCACCCCTTGCGACGTCGTTGGGGATGATACCATCCCATCGATAATGGAGCGTCCTGTTACGGCGTAAACTCCCGGCAACCGCCGAACGGTTTCGATGACGGACTTTGGATCGGGGATCGTCATCGAGATGGATCTCTCGTCCCTGAACCCCGGATGATGTATTTGAATATGCGTCAACTCGCGGTCGATTGATGAGTTTACCGTCGCTTCCATCATTCCCTCGACGATCCCTGCCATAAAGAGCCCTCCCCAAAGACCGAGAGCGATGGCGGCAACTACGATTGCACTGCGACGCTTGCTTCTCCAAACATTTTTCCACGAAATCCGAAGCAACATCATTTCATTTTCCTCTTCTTTGGAAACCCTGCGACGTTAGCCTCGCATCGCCGCAATGGGGCGAAGCGACCGAATCACGATGAGCGGATAACATGAACTGATAATTCCCAGACCGAATACTGTGAGACCTTGAATGACAAAGATAATGGGGTCAATACTTACCGGAAGGATTGGCTCGAATCCATAGGCGAGCATCGCCTGGCCGTACGTCCCGCCAAGGCGCACCGGGTGAAAATAAAAATAGTAGACGGGCGGAATCGAGACAAGGATGCCCACAATCAAACCAACCGATGAAACCAGGATCGACTCGATGACGGTGATGAAAATGAGCCTCCACCGGTTCATACCGATGGATACGAGGATGCCGAACTCTCGAGTCCTCTCGACGGTCATCATCATCACCGTTCCAAAAATTCCAAAGCCGATGACGACATAGAGGATGAGGAGCAAGATCACGGTCCCTCCGTCGTTGAGAGCGATCCCTTGCACTAACTCCGGCATCATTTCTTTCCACGTCATTACTTCTTTTGAAGCATCGACTTTTTCCTTGATTACCTGCTCCGTCTGGTCAAGGTTGCCGGCCTCATCCAACAGGATGGCTACTGAAGTCAATCTGTCCTGCGCCGAATAGAGCTGCCTGGCGGCGCCAAGGGGAAGATAGATCATTGCGTTATTCATCTCCGGCAGGGGAAAATGAACAATGCCCTCGACCGGAACAATTGCGGCGGCGGTCACGCCTTGATATCCCTGGCCATACACGACAATACTGTCTCCAGTCCACACGTGCAACAGGCGTGCGAGTCCTTCCGAAACGAGAGCACCGGTTGATTGAGGAGAAAGATACTCTCCTGCAATGATTCTCTTTCGCAAACCGGTCATCTCATCCTCATGCTCAGGATCGATGCCGGTAACGGATGCAACCTTTGTTGTCATCAGATGCGAAATGAGCGAAATCGTTTCGATCCTCGGAGTAACCCGAACAATATGAGGAATGAGGCGAAGAGAATCTAATTCTTCAACGGACATCTGCATGCTTTCATCGAAGGAGCGCTTTTCCCAGAAATGTGCCCCGTGAATTTGAATGTGCCCTCCGGACAGACCGACGGTGACATGCACCATGTATTCGTCTTTGCCGAACCTGATCGAAGAGAACACGACGGCGACGAACACGGCGATGACGACCGACGCGATCAACAACAATGACCTCCGTTTGTTCCGCCAGATATTGCGCCAGGCCAGCCGGAAGTAGAGGTTGCCGGAGCCTTCGTTTGAAGGCGGAGTGCCGTTTGCAGATCTGTCTGGCAACTGAATCATCGAACGCG
>CAYYHS010000276.1:0-4363 GCA_964471785.1 uncultured Chitinophagaceae bacterium | reverse complement strand
GGAGTAGCTCCGAAAGACCAGAATTCCATGATACACTTGCTGGAATCGTTCACCGAGCTCTACAAAGTGTGGCCCGATTCCGTTGTCCGTGCCCGCCTCTACTCACTGCTGCGCATTGTCAGGGATACGATCACCACTGATAAAGGACATCTGACTCTGTTTTTAAAAAGGGACTGGACTCCCATTACCATCCAACAATCACAATCTTCGGTCAATCCGCGCTCGTTTGAGTTTGATCATGTCTCGTGGGGGCACGATGTCGAAACGGCCTACCTGATGCGAGAGGCATCGGAGGTTCTAGGGATCAAGAATGATACGGTGACCCTGATGGTTGGGAAAAAGATGGTCGACCAGGCCTTGGTGGATGGATGGGATAACGATCACGGGGGCATCTATGACGGGGGCTATTACTTTGGAAGCGATATGCATGCGACGGTAGTCCGCAAGACGAAAGAGTGGTGGGGACAGGTAGAGGCGCTTAATTCTTTTTTGTTAATGTCCGATCTCTTTCCGAACGACACGATGCATTACTACGATAAGTTCTGCAAGCAATGGGATTTCTGCAAAAAATACGTGGTCGACCAGGAACATGGAGGTTGGTATTGGGGCGGCACCGACATTGTACCGAATAATAAGTTCTCGCCGAAAGGATCCATCTGGAAATGCAATTACCACACCTCGCGCGGCCTGATCAATTGCATCAACACGTTGGAAAGGGAAACTCTCCCGATGGAGGGGAGGCGCTACGAACCGGTGAATCCGCATGCGACACCCGAGGCGAAGAAATTGCTGGCGTATCTCTATTCCATCCAGGGAAAGAAGATTATCGCAGGCCAGCAAAATTATGTGGGGAGAGTCGACACATTTCCAAATATCGTGAAGGGGCTCACCGGCAAGTATCCGGAAATTTGGGGGTGTGATTTCATCAACTATTATATGCCGGGCAATCCGCAGGCGCTGGTCGATGCGGCGTACAAAAAATTCAAAGAAGGATATATCATCACTCTCATGTGGCATGCCGGCAGACCGCAGGACGATCCTCCGTACAAATGGAAAGAAGGGATCCAGGGGAAAATGACGGCGGATGAATGGAGCGAATTAACCACCCCCGGTACGACACTCAATACGCGTTGGATGGCGCAAGTGGACACGGTCGCGAGATACTTGAAGGAACTGCAAATTCTCGGCGTACCTGTTCTCTGGAGACCGTATCATGAATCGAACGGTGTCTGGTTCTGGTGGGGAAACAAACGTGGGGAAAACGGTTTTGCGAAGTTGTTCAGAATGATGTATGACCGTTTCGTTAACGTCCACAACCTGAACAACCTACTCTGGGTCTGGAACACGAACGCTCCGCGCCAGTTGATCAACGACGAAGCTTATGAGTACGAAGATTATTTTCCCGGAATGAACTACGTCGATGTGCTGGCAACCGACGTCTACCACAACGATTACCGGCAAAGCCATCACGACCAGCTTCTGCGACTGGGCCAAGGTAAAATCATAACGCTCGGCGAGGTCGGAGAAGTGCCGTCGCCCGACATCCTTAACGAGCAGCCGATGTGGTCATGGTTCATGGTATGGGGAAATTTTATCACGACACACAACACTCCCGGGCAAATGAGGGATTTGTATAATTTCCCTAAAACGTTGAGCCACGAAGATTTTGTGAAAAAGAAATAACCAGAATTTTTGAAGGAAGCTTCGTGCTATTATTCTAACCTCACTCTTACCCCCCCTGAGAGGGGAGGGAATTCACGATCGAAAAACAGAACGATCGTTAATGCCGAAGAGAGGTTGCCTGATGAAAACTTCGCGGAGTCTACCCCGCTGAAAAGCGGGGCTCAGCATGACCAGTACGGCAGTTGTAAACGCAAAATCAATTCTTAGGATGACCTCCAAGAAGTCAACTAAAGGTAATTCATGAAAATTCGAGCCCTCTTTTTCTTCGGTTCAATGGTCTTCGCCTGCTCTGCATCTGCTCAGCCAAATCCACCAACACCCACACTAAAGATTAACGACCAGGGTTACTATGATGGACCGGGGCTCAATGTTATGCTCTTTGATGACTTCTATCCGGAAGGACATCAGGGGGGACTGACGATTGTGCAATGCGGCAGAAGAGTTGCTGCAAACGGGGATGTGCGGCTCGAACCGACGCCCGGACAGTGGTCTCCGGTTCCGAAGGTGGGGAAACGAATTGTCGACAGGGAGCACAACACCATCAGCGTGACGCTCTGGTATCCCGATTCAAGCCAGGATCGGAGGGGATTCAACCCGATCGACTATCCCGACCTGAGATTCCATTACACCATAAGGACCGAATCGGTCGGAAACAGCCTCCGGGTGGTTGTTGATCTTGATGAGGCACTGCCGAAGGAATGGGCTGACAGGGTTGGATTCAACCTTGAGTTTTTCCCCGGTCTCTATTTCAGCGAGCATTATTTGATGGATGGGGCTTCCGGGATTTTCGCGCGGCAAGCCACGGGTCCGATGGCAAAAGACGCTGACGGAAATTTCCAGATGGTCCCCATGGCAAAGGGAAGAGAACTTGTCCTTGCGCCGGACAATCCGGAGAAGGAAATAGCGATCGTGAGCAACACGAGTCCTCTCCAGTTGATCGACGGGCGGGGAGTCTACAATAACGGGTGGTTCACACTCCGTTCCACAATTCCCACCGGAGCTAAGAAAGGCGCGGTCGAATGGATCATCTCGCCCAAGGTGGACAACAACTGGAAATACAAACCGGTCATTCAGGTATCTCAGATCGGCTATCACCCCAATCAGAGAAAAGTTGCCGTTATTGAGCTGGATAAAGGGACAACGGCCTTCGAACCTGTTAGACTATACAGGATCGGCGTCAACGCGGAAACTCTTGTCATGACCGACACCATTCCCTCGGTGTGGGGGAAATTTCTCAGGTATGAATATCTGCAATTCGATTTCAGCAAGGTGACCGAGGAAGGGATTTACAAAATACACTATGGGGCAAGCGAATCGAATGAGTTTGAAATCAAGAAGAACGTTTTCGCCCTCAATGTCTGGGAGCCCACGCTCGAATATTTTCTTCCCATACAGATGTGCCATATGCGGGTGAGTGATCACTATCGTGTATGGCATGGTCTCTGCCATATGGACGATGCGACAATGTCTCCGCTCAACCACGATCACTTCGACGGCTACTTTCAGGGCGGGTCGACCCTTACGAAATTCACGCCGGGGGAGCACGTTCCAGGACTGAACATCGGCGGATGGCACGATGCAGGAGATTATGACTTGCGGGTGGAATCGCAGGCAGAAACAGTGTATAAACTTGCGCTGGCGTACGAATTGTTCAACGATGACTATGATGAAACATCAGTCAACCAGGAAACGAGGATTGTCGAGATTCATCATCCCGACGGCAAGCCGGATATCCTCCAGCAAGTGGAGCACGGCGTGCTCTCCATCATCGGAGGCTATGAATCGATGGGGAGGCTCTACCGCGGGATGCAGGAAGCAACGCTGCGGCAATATGTCCATCTTGGCGATGCGGCAACCATTACCGACAACCTCGTCTACAGCGATAAAGGAAAAGATCCGGTTTTGGGCCGGCCCCTGCCTCAGGACGACCGGATCGTGTTCACCGAGCAGAATCCGCAGAGAGAGTTGTATGCCGCACAAACACTCGCCGCGGCAAGCCGGGTCCTGAAAAATTACAATCCTGAACTGGCGAGGAAGTGCCTGACAGTCGCGGAAGAACTTTACAGAAAGGACATTTCGGCGAAGCCTCTGATGAAGATCAATGCAGTCGCCGAATTGTATCTCTCAACATCGAACGATGAGTACGGAAAGATCCTCCTCGCCAACGGCGACCTGATGAGCGATAATGCCGATCGGTGTGCTGAAGTTCTCGGGAGGATTGTCCAAAAACTCCACAACCCTGAGTTCACTGCAAAGATCGAGAAGGGAGTGAAGCAAGACTATGAGAGGGCGGCCGAGCTTCAAAAGAAAACGCCGTACGGAGTTCCGTATCGTCCGTACATTTGGGGAGACGGATGGCAAATTCAGTCGTTCGGCGTGAAGCAGTTGATGCTCCATATCGGTTTCCCGAAGATCGTTCCCTCCGAAAATGCATGGAACGCGCTGAATTTTGTCCTGGGATGTCATCCCGGCGAAAACACGTCATCGTTTGCCTCCGGTGTCGGTGTGAACTCCATGATCGTTGCCTACGGGGCGAACAGGGCGGATTGGTCGTACATCCCCGGAGGGGTGGCGAGCGGCACCGCACTTATCCGGCCCGACCTGCCGGAGCTGAAAGTCTGGCCTTACTTCTGGCAGCAGGGTGAATATGTGATGGGGGGCGGAGCAACTGATTTCATGC
>CAYYHS010000275.1:0-4374 GCA_964471785.1 uncultured Chitinophagaceae bacterium | reverse complement strand
TGATGGAGAAGAAAAAGGCGCTCCGTTATGTGCCCCACATTTCGCGCGGCATTGAGCTACTTCAGGGGCGCCCGACCGGGATCCCTATTTACGGCAGTGCCCCGGCAGGGCATCCGTTCATGTCGCAGGAAAATATGGTGGATACATTCGAGGTGCGGCGCTACATCACCGCGTCCGATGACCTGTTCGGCGTTTACGTGCGCGGCGACAGCATGAAAGATGCACAGTTGTCGACGGGCGACCTCCTTTTTGTCGACCCCAAAAAGGATCCGCGCAACGGCGAGATTGTCGTCGCTGCCGTGGAAGGGGAGCCAACGATCAAGCGTTATTATAGAGAAGATGGGGATGTTGTGCTTCGTCCGGAAAACAAAAAATACAAGCCGATTCACGTCAGCAGAAGCGACGAGAATTTCAAGGTCCTCGGAGTGGTGGTCGGCATGATCCGCGCCATCGACAAAAAGAAGATCGACGCATTGACGGATGAATACAAAACCTATTCCAGGGCGTCGTAAGGAACGAGGTATCTATGGCAACATCGACCTACTCGGCAGAAGAAGAGAGGCAGATCAATTTCTATCTTAAACAGATTCTTGACTTGCTGAGCGTGCAGATTCCGGACGATCATTTTGGAACGGTGGAAATTGCATTCCCGCGTCAGAACGGCAAGATCGCCGGCGAGGTGGAGATCAAGCTCCGCTCGAAACATCGGCGGGTCAAGGTGCAATAGTCAACGTGCCGGTTTACATCGACCAGCATCTGTTGATGGTTCAAACTTTAAAGGTCTGCCATGTCTGCCACTGAAGAGCTGCAGAAAACATTGATCTCCTTACTGGAAAAAATAGGAGAATTCAAAGTCGAGCCGAAGAAGGAGTCTATTCATATCGTGCACGGTAGAGCGTTTGTAGGTATCCATCCAAAAAAGAGCTATCTGGGCGTCAATATTGTTCTCGACAAAAGTAAAGCGTTTCCCAAGGCCGATAAAATAGAGCAAATTTCTCTGCACCGGTTTCATCATTTCTTTAAGATAGAATCGGAGGAGCAAATGAATACATCATTCGTCCACCTGCTCCGGGAGGCCTATAATCTGACCAACCGTAAGAGCTAGTGTGCCGTATCAGAAGCTTCTTTAAGAAGTCCCGAAGGGGCAACATGTCTGTAGAATAAGAAACCGTGAAATTTCCCAAAGCTCCATCAGGAGCGTCATGTCTCATTGTTTAAGGTCATTCTGAATAACGTCACTATCACACCATTACATAACACTATGGCGAAGAACCAGTTAATCTTGCGGAAGACAATTTCCATCAAAGCTCCGGCATCAAAAGTGTGGGAAGCCTTGACGACGCCTGAATGGATAAAAAAATATCTTTTCGGGACGCAGACGATCTCCGACTGGAAGGTAGGAAGCCCGATTATTTTCACCGGAACATGGGAAGGAAAAGAATATCAGGACAAGGGGACCATCCTGAAGTTCGAGAAGGAAAAGGTATTCCAGTACAATTATTGGAGCTCTTTTTCTTCGTTACCGGACCTTCCGGAGAACTATGCTGTCCTCACTTTTGAGCTTTCGCCGCACGGCAATACCACTGAGCTGCTGCTGACTCAGGACAATATTGCCAACGAGACGGCGCTGGAGCACTCGAGCAAAAACTGGGATGGAGTGCTGGGGGGAATGAAGGAGTTGCTTGAAAAATAGAGCGCGGCGGCTAAACCATCAAAGAAACGAACAGAGAATCATAAGCATATATCGATGCATTGATCATGAAAAGAAGGGGATGCAGACGACCGAAAAGTTCTTATGGCACGACACCGGATGGTGCGGTTTTCTCTCTCTTACACCGGATTGGTTCGGATATCTCAAAGCCCTGTCCGACTAATTTTTATCTATATTTCTATTCTCAATCGAATGCCAACAGTGCTGCCAGTGAATTGATTGCTGCAGGATTTTCCGTTGTCGTTGATAAGTCCGCTGACGATCGCAACTGGCTCTGTCTTGCATCTAAAGAAATGATCCCGCAAGCGATAACACTAGTTTCATTGGAAAAAATTTCCGACCTCGTCGGAAGATTTGGCGGTGAGTATGATGGTTGGGAAACTGAAGTAACTTGGAAGAAGGCAAAGAAGGTAGCTAGAATATGATAGTTAGCCGAAGGTTTTTCTACAGTTGAACTTTCAGGCGCAACAGGTGTATATCGGCCAGATCATCCGTTTCGTTGCACAAGGGATGATCTGCACTAGGGTGTGGTTATTGTCCTATATCTTCCCATACAGGAACAATCGCATGAAAAACACCGGTACGTTACTATTGGTCATTCTGCTTGGGCTTTTGGGACCTCTCAGTTCGAAAGTGTATGCTCAAGATTCATCACATTCCACAACAAAGGCAGCTACCGCAATGGAACAGAATAACAACAATCGCATCGATTATATAGAATTCCCAGCCACGGATATTGCCGCGACGGAAAAATTTTACACGGCTGTTTTCGGCTGGAAGTTTACCGATTACGGTCCGGACTACGTCAGTTTTGAGGATGGCCGCATCAGCGGCGGCTTTGCAAAAGTCCCGGCCATTCCGGGGAACGGGGCGCTCATTGTTATCTATGCATCTGATCTGGAGAAGACGCAGGCGGCCGTGGTCCGTAGCGGCGGAAAGATTACGAAGGCTCCCTTTGTGTTCCCCGGCGGACGACGCTTCCATTTTACCGATCCGAATGGGAATGAATTGTCAGTGTGGAGTGAGAAATAGAGATCGGCTGCTCGGCAGTGTCTGATTTTAACTGCGATGGTTGTTTTTTTGGAGAAAGTCCCGCTGTACGGGATTCCGCTCTTTTATATTGTTGGAAGTTGCGACAAAAATAATCGAAGGAGATTGTGGCGATGGACTCGGAATCGGCGGCGGTGTGTGGAGGAGGCGATGCGTGTGTTTAGAAAACGGCTGGTTTGTGTTGGGGCAAGTGTGAGCCGTTTTCTTTGGCAGGTGGGGAGGTAAGCATCGCAGGGTTCCGATTCCGAGAAGCTCTCTTTGCTTCTTTCTCTGGCATCAGAGAAAGAAGGGAGCAGAGAAAGATGGTCGGTTAAACCGAGACGTCGCTTTTTTGTATTCTTCGGGGACTGTTTCGGGGAAGTACTGTAACGACATAGCGCCAGGGTTGTTGAAATACTCAAGCCCGGTTTTACGCAGGACGCTTCAATGCGTTCTCGTGAGATCGGGTTTTTTATTGTGTTCATATCACAAGGAGGCTGTCATGATTACACTGGATCAACAAAAAGTTTTCGTCGGCATGGGTGGATGGGATCTGCCGCCGTTTCATCAATATTTCTACCCGCCGAAGTCGAAGAAAGGGTTCAGGAAATTGGAATACTACAGCCAATTCTTCGACAGCGTTGAAATTAACGTGACGTTCTACAACACCGCGCTGACAGCCGACCACGCACGCCAATGGCTGAACGATGTTTCCGTCAACAAGGATTTTGTGTTCACGGTGAAGTTGTTCCAGGGGTTTACGCACACCTTTGCGGCAACCAACGATGATGTGCGGGCTGTCCATCGCCTTCTTGAACCGCTTGCATCAGCCGGGAAGCTCGGTGGACTTCTGATGCAGTTTCCGTATTCGTTTGCCAATAGGCCGGAGAGGCAGGACTACATTGTTCATCTCGGCCGTGTGTTTTCTCCGTACCGGAAATTTGTAGAGCTGCGGCACAATTCATGGAATACACCCCCCCTCCACAGGCTGTTCCATGAACACAACCTCCATCTCGTGAATGTCGATCTGCCAACGATGAAACAACATATGCCATTCACGTCGCTGGCGTGGAACGGCGCAGCCTATTTCCGGATGATGGGGAGAAATGTTGAAGCGTGGAATCGTCCCGAACTGGGGGAACGATACAACTATTATTATCAGGAGAAAGAACTCGATGAATTGCTGATCCGGATGAAGAGGGTGAGAGAGCAATCGAACGACGTCTTTGTGGTCTTCCACAACGACCCCGAGGCAAATTCACTCGTCAACGGTTTCCAATTGCGGCATCTGATGCGAAAACCCCGCGTGCTTGTTCCCCAGGGAATGATTCAGGCATTCCCGGAGCTGAAAGGGATCAGTTCATCGGTGAATGTGTTGCATCCGTTGTTTGCGGAGGGGGGCTTTTCCGGACAGCAGGATTTGTGGGACAAACGCAGCGCCGCGTAAGTATTGAGATGAATGCTTATCACGCAAGACAGCAGCATCAACCAACGTAGCGTCATGTCCGAAGGACTCCTTCGGAGCTGAACTTGATTCAGCATCTAATATTTTTAGATCCCGAATCAAGTGGCGCCGCATATGCTCATTCGGGATGGCGTGTGCTTGAAATGAGGACGCTACTTTTCTTTGAGAG
>CAYYHS010000274.1:0-4407 GCA_964471785.1 uncultured Chitinophagaceae bacterium | reverse complement strand
AGACAACCATTATGCACTCCCGTTCCAATTATTATTCAGTAATTGGTGTCGCCCTATCATTAGTTCTTTTAATTCCCGCTCTAACAGTAGCCCAGCAACAAACCCAGAATACAGAAGCTTCTTCTGTCGCCAAGATACCTTCGACTGAGAATTCCACGCTTATATCAATTTTTCCGAAATTTGATATAGCATTGGATACCGCATTGGCAGGGCTTTCAGAGGTTTCCAAGGAAGTAAGCCCAAATATTCGGACGCTTCTGTTCTACAAGACGAAGATCCGCTGGCCATTCAAGGAAGATTTGAGGTTTACTGAAATCCAGTTCCTCTCCAGTTATTTTGAAGAGAAACTGAGGAATGCGTTGACCCGTGACCGGCGATTCGCGACTGTTAGCGCGCAGGATTTGAAGACTCTGTCGTTCAAGGCTACGGACAGTACGCTTCAGGTAAAAAACACGTACTCGGAAGAAGAGTTGCGGACCTACGCAAAGGCTCACAACGTCGACGGTATCGTTACCACCGATATTCTTGTTTCTTCCAACCAGATCCTCATGTTCGTTAACATCAACGACGTGAATGGTGTAACGATCTGGAGCAGAGAATTGAAGGCAGACTACCAGGTGCTTCCGTACGACGCCGGAGCCATTCTTGCTGAACAATATGCGCTGAAGAGAAAGACCGGACTGATTGAGAATTATTTCACAGTCGGTTTCAACATGGGGACTGCTTACCGGTATGGAATTAAAGATACCGCCGGCTCTGCCGGTTATTATGCGGTAGGGTATCGATTTAATGAGATGGCGACGATCCTTAATTTCCTGAAGTTCTACATCGACTCGAGACTGATAGGAACCTCGAAGTTCGGTTTGATGGGTATTGTCGTGATGCCGGGCTTCTCCTTTGAGCTCATCGGCAATGACCAGATCGGACCCGGCATCCTCATGCTTGATGCCGGTGGAGGTTTCGACTTGTCGTTCAAAAATAGCGGAATTGCCGAAGCGTTCACAGGCGGCCTCTCTCTTCGCCTGAGCAGGAATATCGGCATCACCGGAGTGTATAACTACATTGCGATAAAGAAGAGTTTCGCCAATTATGATCTTGGCGGCGCATTGTACGGTGTTCAAGTGAATTTTGTACTCTAACGTCAGTCGGGAATTTTATGAGAATACATTTTGGTGTGATCGTTCTTCTCGTCCTTTTTTCTGCGAATGCCTTTTCGCAGAACGCGCCCGGTGGGACACCCTCCGACTCTGCGTTGCAGATTCAATCTAAAACTCAGACGACGAACTCAAGGGAATCTTCTTCTAGGGAAAGCGGGGCTCCTTCTGCACCGGCATCCGTGAAACTGAATACCCCAACGCTCAATATGGACGTCTTGCTTGATCTCTATAATAAGGATATCGATTTTACCATCGACTACTCCGGAAGGGCACTCAAGCAGCCGGCGCAGAATGCCGAGAAGACTGAGGAGGCCAACGAGACCCCGAAACAAAAAAGGCGCGCCGGGGAGGCGACCGAGGAGTTGTTGAAACCGCGGGAAGAGGACCTTACCTCCGATATACGGGATATAGTCGACACGTCGAAAGTGAGAAAGAAGCAGGATCGACAGGGAACATACACGAAGGAAGATGCGGATTATAACAAAGCCCTCTACAGTCTCCAGGCAGCGCAGCGGCTTTTTTCCGAACGAAAATATCAACAAGCCTTGGCTCAGATTAATCTGTCGATCGAGGCAGCTCCAAATATGGCCCTCGCGTACGCTGTTCGCGGTTCTGTGTTCTATATGCTGAGGCAGTTACCCGACGCAAAGCTCAGCTGGGAGAAGGCTCTTGAACTTGACCCGTCGATGGACAATGTCCGGGCAATCCTGTATCGCATGTAACCAACTGAAAGGCAGATCATGAATTCAACCTTCATCGGCTATGTTCTTTTTGCCGCCGCTGCATATTTCTTACTGATTATCGGTGTTCAACAAGACACTGTGGACGCCCTGCAAAAAGGATATGTGCCGGATTCAATGGTCCACTACCTCTATATTCCTGGCCTTGTCTTCGTGTTTCTGGGAGTAAGCTCCTCAATGCTCATCAGCTACAATTTTCGGGAACTGACAGGCGCCGTTCGTGCATTGTACTTTGTTTATGTGAGAAACAAGATCAATTTTGGTACGTATCTTGAGACAATCAAAGACATCGCACAGTACTCCAACACGCACGATATTGAGTCTCTGGAGGAATATGCGAATCAGATCAAGTATCCGTTCCTTCGCGATGGAGTGCTGATGCTCGTGAACGGATACAAAAAAGAAGAAGTGAAGGAGATACTCGAAGCGAGAATCGACAATGAAGAGCAGCGGGAGTTGACTGACGTAAACATTTTCAAAGCTGCGGCTCGGTACTCGCCTGGATATGGCATGTTGGGAACGACGGTCGGTCTTATACAGATGTTCTCCACGAAGATTGACGCTGCTGCAGGATTTGGTCCCATCCTGCAGGCACTGGCGGTTGCTTTCACTACAACCTTGTACGGCTTGTTTCTCTCCAACTTTGTCTTTGCCCCCTTCGCGGACAAGATCGAGAAGCGCACGGATGAAGAAGCTCTTCTAAAGAGCATGATTATTGAAGGTCTTTGCCTTATCAAAGACAAGCGGCATCCCGTGTTCATCCAGGACAAGCTTGGCTCCTATGTCCCGGGAAGCCGGGCGTTATCTGTGCCGGCCGTATCGCAACTTTCGACTGAGGGCGGAGGATAACGTCGATGAGAAAGCGCGAAAGAATCAAGGTACAAGAACAGCACTGGCAGGTCAGCTACATCGATTTGCTGACGGCTATGCTCGCTTCATTTACTCTGCTGCTTTCCCTTTCCGTCCCCGACCAGTCTAAGCTTGATAGTCTGGCATCTTCGGTCTCTGAAGCTGCGAAACAGCAGGCGAACCTCGGAACCCTTTCAAAAGAGCTGATGTCGACGATCGAGAAGAACGCTTCACTCAAAGGGCAGGTGAACGTGGTGATGACGGACGCTGGAATTGAGCTTCGATTTGGCAGCAATCTGCTTTTTCCTCCTGGGGCCGCGGCCCTTCGGCCCGAAGGGTATGATGCAATCTTCAGCATCGGCAAGATTCTCGGCTATTTCGTCAAAGCCCGCAACGCGTACATCGCGGTCGAGGGGCACACGGACGATACGCCTCTTCGAAGCGCCGCAGAGTTCAAGTCGAACTGGGAACTCTCTTCGGCGAGAGCCACGGAGGTTGTCCATTATTTGCAGGATACGGTACAGATTGAAGGGAAGCGGCTTTCCAGCACGGGGTTCGCAGATGCGCGCCCTCAGAACAAAGAGCGCGATCCGGCTACGGGGCAGTTCACCGAAAAGGCTCGCAATGATAACCGACGCGTTGTCATAAGAATTTACTATCACCGCGATGTCTAGGGCAACCCTCAGAAATGCTAACACAAACATTTTTGGAATGAATATGAAAACTCGATTTACAGGCGTGGTCATTCTGCTTATGGTGATGATGCAGGTGCGGCTCCTTGCATTCGACATGGAACTCGAAAAGAAAAAGATGGAGAGGGATCTGGAGGACCGCATCTCGACGGAGATCCGTAGATATTTTGCGGACCTTAACTTCCTCGTGACCGCAGAAGTGACGCTTGTGGATTTGACGCCTCCCGCAAAGAAGAGCCAGACCGATAACCGGGATTTCCTCTTGCCGGGTGTTTCGGGTTTTCAATCGCAGTCAGAAACTCAGCAGGAACCCGAGAAGACGCAGTTGGGGATCGAGTCGATCGTTATCAAATTGTTGATTGACAAAAACAGGACGCCGGAAGAAAGGGACCTTCTCACCAACATCGCATTCTATACAGGGAAACTAAACAAGGTGCGCGGCGACAGGGTTGATATTCAGGAAATGTCTTTCCCCGCGAGCACGCTTCAAATTCAGCGTGAACAACAGCGGGCGGATCAGGAGAAACGCATTCAGGAGTTGGAAAAGCAGGATTCCGAATTGCGTGCAGCCCAGCAGAAGGCAGTGACAGACGCGACCGCGGGGAAACAACAACCGGACGGGGCAGGGGCAATGAGTCAAACCACCTTGCTCCTGATTGCGCTGGGTGTCTTGGTCGTCATCCTCATCATCGTCCTGCTGGCGAGAGGAAGAAGAGAGCAGCCCGCCGAAATGCAACAACAGCCTGTACAGATGCTGCCCGCTTCTCAACAGGGGGGAGAAGAAGTGCAGACCGGGACGCAGACCATGATGCCGGAGCCCGGGAACGAATTTCAGGAGGCTATCGAAGTCGACAAAGTGCGATCCAACCTTATTGTGACGTGTGCGGGCGAGTCGGACCTTACTTCCAACGTTATACGCGATCTGATCCCCGATAACAATCAGCGCGACAAGCTGACCATTATTATTGG
>CAYYHS010000273.1:0-4501 GCA_964471785.1 uncultured Chitinophagaceae bacterium | reverse complement strand
TTGACGTTCATTATTGACTCCGTCGGCAACGCGATGAGAATGGAAGACCTGACAACACAAGGCGGTTGGGATTCTTTGGCGCAGGCCGTCCAGGTGAAAACGTTTGTCAATGGAACTGTCGATACGATGGGAACTACTCCTGATGTGGGCTACACTGCCGAAATGAAGATCAACCTTCGTAAGTTCGGCTACCCGGCAGGTCGCGGGGACGGAGTGATCTTCTTGGGCGTTTGCATGTTCGACGGTGATTCCTACGGGTCCAGTTACACGTTGAGCTATGGATCCAGAGTCTGGTTCATGCGAGAGAATGCTGGAGTGGACGGAGCTGGGTGGTTGTGGATGGATCCGTCGACGGTTCTCACGCGCGTAGGAACCGAGAACTCTGTCTTGCCGAAAGAGTTCAAGCTCCTCGGCAACTATCCGAATCCTTTCAATCCGAGCACAACGATTAAGTTCTCGTTGCCGCAGTCAGTCGATGTCACGCTCGAGGTTTACGATATTCTCGGGCGTATTGTGTACCTGCAAAACCTCGGTATTCGCCAGGCAGGCATACAACAAGTGACGTTCGATGCAAGCCGATTTGCCTCCGGTGTTTACAACTATCGTCTGCGAACGGCAGCAAATCAGGTTGTCGTTGGCAGGATGATGTTGCTGAAGTAATGATTCAGTCGGCGTGTCCCGGCGCAGGCCGGGGCACGCTGATGTTGTCGATCTCTTTCATTGCAGTTTCTGTGTTCTTAACTCCTTCCACACGGAAAGTGTCTTATGATAAAACTTCTACTGCCTGCCCATCGACGATTAGCGTTCTCACTCCTTGTTTTTTTATTAACGTATTCTGCTCTGCTCACAGCGGGAACTACAGGAAGATTATCCGGCAGGGTTGTTGACAGGAGCGGACAACCTCTCACCGGGGTGAATGTCGTCATCGTCGGTACCAAACTTGGCGCAGCCTCAGACCTGGACGGCTACTACTCAATCATTAACATCCCTCCTCGGAGCTATGAAATTCAGTTCCGTTCAGTCGGTTATCGCCCCTTGACAGTGAAGCAGGTGGAAGTTGAGGCGGACAACACCACGAAGCGGGACGTCGTTCTCGATGAGGAGGCTGTGACGACGGACGCTGTTATCGTTACGGCTGAAAAGCCGGTAGTCCAGGTCAATCTCACGAGCACCATTGCGACCGTCAACGACCGTGAGATCAAGGCGTTGCCTGTACAGGAACTCCAGGATATCGTGAATCTCCAGGCAGGAGTTGTCGACGGACATTTTCGCGGAGGCCGGGACGGCGAGGTGCAGTACCAGGTGAACGGCGTTTCCATCAACAACGCCTACGACAACAAATCAAGTATCAAAATCGACCGCTCAATTATCCAGGAAGTTCAGGTCATCACCGGAACGTTCGATGCCGAATACGGCCAGGCGATGAGCGGCGTCGTCAACACGGTTCTGAAGACCGGGAGCGAAAACTTCGAGTGGAACGCCGAAGTCTACGACGGCGATTTTGTGTATGGCAGCGGCGGACCGAGAGGATTGGAGTACAAAGCACATCCGTTTTCGACGGAGAATTTCCAGGCCAGCCTGAGCGGCCCGACGGGCCTTCCTCAGACATATTTTCTTGTCAACGGACGACGGTATGTTTTCGATGACTATTATTACGGCACGCGGCTCTTTCTCCCGACAGATTCATCCAATGTTGCCAACAGAGTGTTACGTCCGACCGGGGACGGAAAAGAAGTTCCGCTTGGATACACGCGGGAATGGTCGGGCCTCGTGAAGTTGACGAACAAATCGATCTCCGGAGTCGAACTGAGCTATCAAGCACTGTTCGACCTCGACGATGGATCAGGACCGGCTAATACGTCTGCTTTTCAATGGAGACTTGATCCTGACGGAATGAGAAAACAAACAACAACTTCGTACATCCATGGTCTTGATCTCACGCAGGTTTTGTCTAATTCCACCTACTACACGCTCAGCCTTCATCAAAACTACTTTGACTACACCGATTGGGCATACGATAATTTCTACGATCCCCGATACGATGCGGCATCAACCCCGATCAGCATGTCGGGTTATGCGTATGACGCGATAATCCAAGGAGTGGATTTCGGTCGATTCCGACAGAAGACAAACACCTATATCGGCAAGTTTTCGCTTTTGAGCCAGTTAACAAGAGAGCACCAACTCAAAATCGGCGGAGAGTTCCAATACTCTGATCTACAGTTTGGTACCGCAGGAACACTCGTGTACTTGCAGCAAAACGGCGCCAATACACTGATGCGTTATGTCGATCTTCCCCCCGATTATCCGGGTGTGCAGTATTACAAACCCGTTTCGGGAGCGATATATGCTCAGGATCTCGTCGAGTGGAATGACCTGACGATTCATGCGGGTGTGCGCCTTGAATATTTCGACTCGCGTTCGACACTTCCGAGCGATCTGGCGAATCCAGCGAACGCGATTTCCGGTGCGCCGGAATCCTCTCCGAAAAAGGCCACGCCGAAGAATTCCCTTGCACCGAGACTTGGCGTCTCATACCCCATTACTAACACGTCAGGAATCTTTTTCTCATATGGGCACTTCTACCAGTTGCCTCCTCTGCGCGATATTTTTAACAACTCAAATTATGATGTACTTGCCCGCATCCAGGCAGGCACCTCCAACTATGGAGTGTTAGGCAATCCCGACGTAAAACCCGAGCGCACGATCCATTACGAGTTTGGATACAAGAATGCCCTCTCGGATATGCTTGGATTCTCGGCAAACGTTTTTTATAAAGATATCCGGGATTTGCTAGGCGTAGAATTCATCAACACATACAACGACGCGCAGTATGCTCGCGTTACGAACGTCGACTTCGGCAATGTTACCGGATTTACGCTTTCATTCACCCAGCGCCATATCGGCCATATAAGTTCGAGTTTGGATTATACATGGCAGACGGCTCAAGGAAACTCCAGCGATCCGGCTGAAACAGCCAACCTGGCTCAGGCGGGGAGAGACTCGCGGCCGCGCCAGGTCCCATTCAACTGGGATCAACGAAACACCCTGAATGCAAGCGTTCAGTATTCTCAGCCGGATGACTATTCGATCAGCGCTATCCTAAAATTCGGAAGCGGCCTTCCGTACACGCCTGCGATCGGTTCGGGGTTTGGCTCCCAGATCGAAACAAATTCGGGCACTGCTCCGGGCGGCTTAGTTGTTGATGTCCGTGCTGAAAAGGGATTTGTGCTCGGCGGGCTCAGCATGAGCGCGTTCGTGCGCGTCTTCAATCTCTTCAACGCGACATACTTCAACGGCATGGTGTTCCAGACGACGGGCAGTCCAGATTATTCGCTCGCTGCGACCGCCGACAGAGATATGCTCGCAAACCCGTTGCGCTATTACGCCCCGAGAAAAATTGAGATTGGCCTTTCGTTATCTCAACTTGCGTCTGCATTGTAACTTAGGGAGAGCTTTTGTATGAGAAAATATGGTCTCGTTCTCTTTGTTCTCTTCTCCATATCGCGAAGTACTCTTCATTCGCAGCTCCTTCCGGTTGTGCCCATGGACCAGCGCGGTTCGTCTGACGCGGAGCGGATGGGAACGCACGATGCCAACAATATCGTGACGAGGTTTTGGAACTACGGCATGGTTGGCGATTTCTATTCTATTGATCCCGCGAATGTCAACCTGGCCGAATTCCATTCCGTCGAAGTCGGAGGCACCGGAATGAACTACAGCGACGGCATCACGCCATTCGTCCTTGCGAAGGTCAAGCAGAACTCCGGCTCTACCGCATATATCATGGAAACCGGTTACAGAGAAGGACAGGGCACTAGTGTGGTCTACAACCGCGTAATGCGTTTTGAGCCCCGACCGGGATATTTCGAGAAGGACCCCGGTATCAACACATTGCGATCTGTTGCCGTAAGCAGTGAGCCCAAGACATGGCCCCCGACGTGGCCGGACAAGGACGCAACGTGGAATGGACGTTGGAACGGATATTTCGGGACGTCGACCGCATTTGCGCCGGACCAGGAGAGTTATACCGTTATGGATGATCAGTTTTACGATTCGTGGGACTACAATCCCGATAACAGAGATGCGACTCGACATGGATTGGGGATGAAGATTGCAGTGAGAGGATTTCAGTGGGCCACTCCGCAGGCCGGCGATGTTATTTTCTGGCACTACGACGTCACGAACGAAAGCACTACCGATTATCCGCAGAGCGGCAGTCCTGAAAATATCATCTTCGGTTTGTATATGGACTCCGGTGTTGGCGGCTCTGCGCAGGGCTGCGATCCCGTCCCTGAATCGGATGATGACAATGCTTTTTTTAATCGCTCTAATGCACTAGGACTGAATTTGGTCTATACATGGGATACGTATGGACACGGCGTCGACCTTGTCAGCAAATGCAGTAGAACAGGATACTTGGGTTACGCATATCTCGAGACACCCGGAAAGCCGTACGACGGAATTGACAATGATGGGGACGGCATTATTGATGAGAGCA
>CAYYHS010000272.1:0-4531 GCA_964471785.1 uncultured Chitinophagaceae bacterium | reverse complement strand
GTTATCCCGATGACATCCGACGCAGTAAGACATATCTGCCAGCGTAAACGGGGGAGCTACTTCGCTCATCGTCTGTACTTCCCCGTGACACTTCTGGCATGGAATGTTTTTCATGATATGCGGCTGATGGTTAAAATAAACGAAATCTGGAAGGACATTTACCTTGGTCCATCGAATCGGCTGTTTTTCATCCCATGCCTTGCGTATTTTTTGTACTTCGGGTTTGGTAGCGGCCACGAGCTGATGACAACCGATGCACGTCTGCACAGAGGGGATCATCGCCGCCCGCCCTCTTCTGGCGCCGCTGTGGCAATATTGACAGCTCATCTGGTATTGCCCCGCATGGATCTTGTGGCTGAATGCGATAGGCTGACGCGGCTTCAATTCTTGTTTTCCGCACCCGGGACCGATCGTTACTGCGAACAGCAGCGGCAGGCAATAATGAATGAAGAAGATGGACTTCGCCGGCAGAGAACGCATTTCTATTTTTTCCTCAGGCTTTCCAATTCCAGAGAACTCCACGGGCCTCTGCCGTTATGACTTCTGCGCATGCTGTCTACCTGCACCGGCGAGACGGGGGCCGCCTTGTTTCCGAACGAAGAACGGGCGAACGAGATCGCTGCGGCAATCTCTTCGTTCGAAAGCTTATCATAAAATTGGGGCATTTTGTTGTTAAATCCCACTCCCTTCACCGAAATACTTCCTTCCAGTCCGAACAGGACGATCCGAGAAGGTGTCAGGGCGTCGTGCAGAAGCCATTCCGAGCCGGAAAGGGGGGGATATTTCCCCACAATTCCCTTCCCGTCGGTCTGATGGCATGCCTGACATACTCCGGCGTAGACCATATCTCCTTTCACATCGTTTTTCAATTCGTTTCCCGCAAGAGTCTGAGGCTGTTCCACTTCGTGGGCAATCGTTCCGAATGTTCCTCCGAATTTCCCCAAATAATATCCCATCGCGAAGAGCAACAGCACGGAGATTGCCCATACCCACGTAGGAGTCGGCTCGAATCCCTCCTCCGGCTCCCCCTGTTCGCGGGATACAATCCTGAGATGGATTTTATTGACGTCCGAAGAATCAGAATCGGCGAAGGAACCTTCAGAATCCGTAAAAACCGGAATTGGCGTCTTCTCCACTGATGGCTGGATAGACACTTCCGGCGGAAATTTCTTCGGCTGAGATTTTTTCTTACTTCTTCTTTGTTGTGTCATTTGTTACGGCAGTCTGGCTTACAGGATAAGTATGGTTCATACCGATAAGGTAGGCAGCCAGCGCCCTTCCTTCGTACGTTGCCACCACAATTTTTCCTTTTGGCGCGATTGAATCGGGGACCGCGACAACCTTGTCTTCGGGCCCGGCAGAAACCTTTTCTTCGAAAAGCCACGGAAAGGGAGGCATGATGGATCCCGGTGAAACAATCCGGGGGTTGTAGAGATGAAGCAGGTGCCAATCCTCGCTCGGTTGACGCGCGCCGATGTTGAACAGGTCGGGGCCGGTCCGCATAGTCCCAAGCAAGTGCGGCTTATCGTAGACGTAGTCTGCCGGCACCGACGGGCGTCCCCAAAAACGTTCCTGATCCGCGCCGAAACCGACCGGGCGAACTTGCTGGCTGTGACAATAAAGACATCCTTCTCGAATGTAGATTGAACGTCCGAACGCTTGGTCGTAGGTATATCGCTCGAGTCCTTTCGGAGGCTGGATCTCGGAAATCATGAGGTTTGGAATTCCCACAAGACCTGCCCAGCCGATGAGCAATGTCGCAAGAACTCCAAGGAAGAAAATAAATGAGCGAATAAACATCATAGAGACAACTTCTCCTCAGCCTTCTCCCCTGTCGAACGCAGGTCGAACCACGCCGGCACGTACCGGGTCGGTCCCGAACGGTAAATGATCAGGAAAAATTGATAGGCGAAAGCGAGATGGCCGATGAGCATCATCGTACCGCCGATTGAGCGCGCCCAGAGGTACGGCTTAGTCGCGTTGACAGATGCAATAAACGGGAGCGCTGCATTGTTCATCATTGTTCCCTGAATCCACCCGCCGACGTTCATGGCTAAGACGTACATTGCCACGCCGACAGCACTCATCCAGAAGTGAAGCTTGATAAGCCGGGGGTACGGCCACTCCCATTTTGCAATGCGCGGCATGATATAATAGACGGCGCCAAAGAGAATCATCGAGAGAAATCCGTAGACCCCGAGGTGTGCATGCCCGATGGTGTAATGAGTGAAGTGAGCGACTTCACTGAACGACCGGAGAGACTCGATCGATCCCTGCAGACTTACGGCAGTGTAGCTCATCGATCCGAAGACGACGAACCGAAGCGTCGGGCTGAACTTCAGCATCCTGAAGTGACCGACAGTCGTCAGATGGTGGTTTACGGCAACGGCCATCACCGGAACAAACATCATTACGCTGGCGACGATCGAGACCGTTACAAGCCATGTCGGAAGCGGACCCCCTACAAGATGATGGATGCCGTTCCAGTTATAGAAGAGAGCAAACGCCCAGAAGCCAAGAAGGCCGAGGTAGTAACTATAGATGGGGCGTCCGATAACTTTCGGTATGAAATAATATGCGCCGGCGAGGCCGACAGGTGTGAACCAAACGGCAAGGGCATTGTGTCCGAACCACCAGTTCATTGCCGCTTCGGTTACTCCGCTGTAGATGCCGAGGTTCGCGACGACATATAATATCGGAAACCAAAGGAGTGAGGCGAGGATGTACCATAAACTTACGTAGAGGTGTTCTACCTGGCGCTTGCGGAAAGTCTGGATCATCGAGTAGGCAAAAAACAAGAATCCGAGAGCGATCAATCCTCCCGCAGGCTTTGGAAACTCGAGCCACTCCATTCCCTGATTATAGCCGAACACGAGAGAGACAACGCCGAACAGAACGCCAACATTCCAGAGAACGACCGACACATACAGCGACCATGTTTCTCGGACGGCAACGCGGCAGAGTCTCCCCGTCAACCAAACGATCATCCCCGCACCGGCGAGCGAAGCCCAGCCGTACATGACGGCGTTTAAATGAACCGGACGAATGCGTCCGAAGGTAAGAAACGGCGTACCGCCCAGCCAGTCGGGCAAATTGAATTTCACTGCCGCAACAAGCCCCGCGAGCGAGCCTAACACCAGCCAAAAAATTCCAGTGACAAAATACAACACCACCGGACTTGTGACAGACTCGTCGATCTGGACCCGGAGTTGCTTTTCCGAGACCTCTTCAGCGGAATGAGGAGCGAATGAGACGAATTGTTCCCTAGCGAGGGTTGGAGCTGTCATTAGCGGATTTCTTAAATATCATATCCTGGGGCTTGCCGATAGGTTCGTCGTCGTCGAATATGAGCTTGGCACCTTCGTTCAGTTGCTTTATCGAAAATTGTTTCTTCTTAACCGCCCAGACAAATCCCGCGAGCGTAAGTGCGCCCCCTACAACAAGGAATGAAACGATGACAACGATGGCGATCGGAAGGCTCATGTGTTGGTTTTGACTCTCCCTTGAGATACGGCTTCAGCCTTTGCGAAGTACGGGGTTAAGATAGCACAATGTTTGTACTTTTTCAACGAGTGCAGATTTTATTTTCTTTTGGATTTGAAACCTTCATTTGTGTATTTTTGAATTGGCAACTCCGTTCCTTACCTGTACTGCATCGACCATAAGATTGTATGGACTGGGCGTTAGTCTTGTTAACGGGCTTTTTCGGCAGTATGCACTGTGTAGGAATGTGCGGCGCCGTCGTTGCCGCGTACTCTACGCAGGATGGCCTGGACGGCGTGCATTCTTCGGGAACATGGAATTTGCTTTACAGGCACCTTTCGTACAATGCGGGCCGGGTTTTATCATACGTTATCGTTGGCACTCTGCTCGGAGCGTTGGGAGGAAGCTTTGCAGGGTTAAAAACGGTAGGGATATGGTTCTCCACTATCATGGGGGCACTTCTCATCGTCTCAGGGATTTGGATGCTGAGAATTTTCCCCTGGATGGGCTTTACACGGCAGGTTGAATTTGGGGACGAAAAAAGATCTCGCCTTCTATCTCTCTATTCACGCACCTACGGCATATTGCTCGCCTCGCCTACGATCGAAAGTAAGTTCTATATCGGAATGCTGACGCCGCTTCTCCCCTGCGGTTTTCTCTATTCGGCTTTTGTGATTGCCGCCGCATCAGGAAACGCTGCAAACGGGGCAATGACGATGGCCCTCTTTGGTTCCGGCATCGTGCCGGCGCTTGTTGTTGTGGGGTTCGTGTCGACGTTTTTCAGATTCAAGTTGAAACTTTTCGGCAACAGGCTGGCCGCAGTCACTATTGTTCTGATGGGAGTTATGATGTTGCTGAGGGGTCTCGGTGTTCCGCTCCCATGGATGATGATGGGAGGAGGACCTCACCATTGAGGTGGGATGAGGGAAGAAGGAGGAGGTAAGAATGATGAATTAGGGATTAAGATATACGAGTTTTACCACGCGTGTTTTATGATTCCTAGCTCATAATTCAATATTCTTCCCTCATCCCTCTTAATTCCTCCCTC
>CAYYHS010000271.1:0-4532 GCA_964471785.1 uncultured Chitinophagaceae bacterium | reverse complement strand
GTCATTCCCGAACGTTTTTATCGGGAATCTATCGGTCCACAAATCAAAATAATCAAACTGCACACTACCCACCGCCTTCACGCCATGATCGAGCATAGCTTCACTCTCCGAGTCATACCTTGACTAGCTGTTTTATTTTGGGTAAATTTGTCCGGCAATTGCCCCCTTGAAGATCTAAAGAATATCCATAACGCATCCATATTACCCCCTGATTGATTGAAAAAACTCCTCAATTTTATCAAGATAGAGCATGCTCTCTTTACGCTGCCAATGATATACAGCGGTGTGTTTTTGGCCTCCAAGGAAAAACCATCTAACGAGCTGCTCCTGCTTGTTCTTCTTGCATCCATCGGTGCAAGAACAGTGGCCATGACCCTCAACCGGATCATTGACCGGGAGATTGACAAAAGGAACCCCCGGACCTCGGGTCGAGAATTGCCCAGCGGCAAATTGACTCTATGGCAAGTTTCTATTGTGCTAGCGGGCGCGCTCTCGCTCTATCTGGCCGCGGCATACCAGATATCAGGTTTTTGCTTCCGTCTTTCGCCGATCCCGCTCGTGGTGTTCATCGTTTACCCCTATCTCAAGAGATTCACTCCCCTTGCTCACTTTGGCGTTGGACTCGGAATGGCGATGGCTCCACTTGGGGGATGGTTCGCGATCACAGGCTCATTTGCGAATCTCGGTACCGGGTTAATCCTTCCGACATTCGTCCTTTTTTGGGGATCCGGGTTCGATATTATTTACTCCACTTTAGACGAACATTTCGACCGGGGCGCGAATCTCTTCTCCTTCCCTTCCCGGTTCGGAAAAGAGCGCGCGTTGCAAATATCTGCCGGGCTTCATTTCCTAGCCTTCGTCGTCCTTGTTGTTCTCTTTTTCCATTCACTCAAAGGAATCGTTGCCGTTCCGCCGCTACTTCTTAGCGGGTTGTTGTTGTATTTGGAACAGAAAAAGGCGGATGATGTTGAACTTGCCTTTTTCAGAATCAACATACTGCTTGGCTTCAATATCTTCGCGATGGTAATTCTTCCGAGCGTAACGTCATGAGAGTTGTCCTTGGGATTACAGGTTCATCGGGGGCGGCATTTGCACTCGACTTTCTTAAGCAATCGAAGGCAGAGAAGTATCTTGTTATGAGTAAGTGGGGAAAGATCTTGTTGAAGGATGAGCTGAACTTTACAGAGAAGGACCTTCAGCCTTATATAAAGCGCCAGTTTTCAAACGATGATCTCGCCGCTCCTATCGCATCAGGTTCAAACCACGTCGATGCGTGCGTTATTCTGCCATGCTCGACTTCAACGCTTGGGAAAATTGCATCGGGAATCGGCGATACGTTGATTACCCGTTCCGCCCAGGTTGCGCTGAAGGAGAGATTCAAGTTAATTCTCTGCGTGCGCGAGACGCCCTTGTCCACGATATCGTTGGAACAATGCGCTCATCTCTCGCGAAACGGAGCCATCGTCATGCCAATTTCCCCCCCGCTCTATTTTGTCCCCAAGTCTGTTGACGAATATATTTCGGCCTTCACCGATAAACTCCTCGGAGTTCTCGGCGAGAGAACATCAAAAGGCTGGAGAGCCGAAGAACTGGAATAACCTCCATGCGCTTTACCGCTCTTCGTGAATTTGTCCAATACCTCGAGAAATCCGGTGAACTCCATCGGGTGAAGGTGGAGGTCGATCCAATCCTCGAGATCACTGAAATTGCAGTGCGTGCGTTGAGGGAAGGAAAACCGGCTCTCTACTTCGAAAAGGTGAAGGGATCAAAATATCCACTCGTCATTAACACTTTCGCAAGCGAACGGCGGATCGAGCTCGTACTCGGCGAACACCCTGACCGGCTCGGTGAACAACTCATCTCCTTCTTTGAACAGGCTATTCCCCTCACCGCAACCTCGCTGACGAAACACCGCGCGATGCTTCGCCGATTCTTCTCTTCAAGGACGAGCGATATCAGCATTGCTCCCTCCCAGGAGGTCGTTGAAAACCCAAACCTGGGAGACTTGCCCATCATCAAATGCTGGCCTCAGGATGGCGGGCGGTTTGTCACATTGCCTCAGGTTGTCACGTACGACCCGCGCAACGGCAAACGGAACATAGGAATGTACCGTATGCACGTGTTCGATGGACGGACGACCGGGATGCACTGGCAGATCCAAAAAGGGGGCGGTTTCCATTTTTTCCAATCGATGAAACTAGACAGGCCGCTTGAAGTCGCAGTTGCCTTGGGTACCGACCCGGCTTTGCTCCTGGCAACAGTTGCTCCTCTGCCCGAGGGAATCGACGAAGCCATGTTCGCAGGCTTCCTGCGAAAGAAAGGTACACAGATGGTTGGCGGCCGGTCGATCTCTATCACGGTGCCGGCGAACGCGGAATTTATTCTCGAGGGGATCGTTCCACCGAAGGAACGGCGACTTGAAGGACCGTTCGGCGATCATTTTGGCCACTACTCGGCCGCGGCAGAATTTCCGGTCTTTCATATCACCGCGATGACACACCGACGAGATCCGATTTATCCTGCTACCGTCGTTGGCATACCGCCGATGGAGGACAAGTTTCTCGGCGATGCAACCCAGAGAATACTCGGTCCTCTTGCGAAGCTGCTTCACACAGAGGTAAAAGGACTGTGGGCCTTTTACGAAGCAGGGTTTCACAATCTGCTGGCAGTCTCTATTGAGGAACGGTACCAGAAGGAAGGAATGAAAACGGCCCTCGGATTGATGGGAACGCAGCAACTTTCCCTCACAAAGTGCCTGATTACGGTCCCGGAAGATGTGAACCCGAGAGATTTTCCATCGGTCCTTCGGGCAATTCGCGAAAATTTTGACCCGCACTTCGATTTTATTTTGCTGCCAAAGGTCCCGTTGGATACTCTCGATTTCACGTCATATAAAATGAACCTTGGAAGTAAAATGATTGTGGATGCGACGAGGAAGCAGCGGCCGAGAAGCAGATTCCGGGTTTCCAGGAAGACGCAGCACTTCGTCTCTCAACTGCCTGAACATGACCGGAGAATTCTGGAGACGATTATCATCGAAGACACTTTGCTGATCGTTAAAGTTAAACACGACGGCGGAGCGGTTTTGAAAAGGCTTCTTAAGTCGCCTATTATCGATGGCATTAGACTGCTGGCGGTCGTGAGCCCCGATGTGGATATTCATCGTCAGGAAGGTTATATTTGGGGAATATTTACACGTTTCGACTGCGAACGAGACGTCCAATTCAGGGAACAAAAGCTGGTCGGTATCTCCCCCGTTTACCATGGAACCCTCGGCATCGATGCGACATGGAAACCCGGCTATCCCGATCCCCTCATCATGGACGAGAAAATCATCAAGCTCGTAGATCGCCGCTGGGAAGAGTACTGGAAATAACTGCTCAAGTGAGTTCATCGTGCTCGAAATAATCTTTAGAGATCAACAGCTCGTCCCAATCTGGAACAAAGTCCAGAACGGCATACGCCTCTCCCTCGCCGACGGCGTGACGATGTTCAACTCCCGCGACCTCGTCTCGATCGGTAAGATGGCGCACGCGGTTCAGCAGCAGAAGAGCGGAGATTCAATTTACTTCGTGCTGAATCAGAAAATCGAACCGACTAACATTTGCGTTCTCGCATGCAAGTTTTGTGACTTTGCCACCAAGCCGGGGAAGCCGAACGCCTACGAGATGACGATCGAGAGTATCCTCGCCAAACTGACCCCGGAGATTCAAGAGGTGCACATCACCGGCGGCCTCCACCCCGATTGGGAATGGAAGTATTATCTCGACATGGTAAGGGAAATAAAAAAGAATTTCCCTGCTGCCGATGTCAAAGCATTCACCGCAGTCGAAATAGATTTCTTCCACAAAAAATTCAAGATGCCGATCGAGGAGGTCCTCCTTCAACTTAAGGAAGCGGGACTGCGCACAATGCCCGGAGGCGGCGCGGAAGTTTTCTCGGAACGAGTGAGGAAACTTCTCTTCAACCAGAAGATCGGGGCAAAGACCTGGTTCGAAGTACATCGAACTGCGCACAAGCTCGGTATCCCCACGAACTCGACTCTCCTCTACGGTCACATCGAGACGTATGAAGAGCGCGTCGTGCATATGATGAAGCTCAGGGAAGCTCAGGATGAAACGGGGGGATTCCTTACGTTTATTCCTCTGGCATTTCAGCCGGGGGTTACGGGGATCAAACCGGAAAATGCATTTACCTCCGCCATCGACGACTTAAAGACGATCGCCGTTTCCCGGTTGATGCTGGATAATTTTCCGCACATCAAAGCGTACTGGGTCATGCTCACGGAAGAAGTCGCCTCGGTGGCGCTGAACTTCGGAGCGGATGACATGGACGGCATCGTGGGAGGCGAGAACATCGCTCACGATGCAGGCGCTGTAAGCCCGATGAGTCTGGCCAAAGATCAGATCATCAGGATCATCCGGGATGCGGGTAAGATCCCGGTTGAGCGCGACGTCTACTACAACCCTCTCCGTCTGCACACGGAGAACGTGATCGGCAAAATTCCGTATCTCAATTCAGTTCCCTTCTAC
>CAYYHS010000270.1:0-4588 GCA_964471785.1 uncultured Chitinophagaceae bacterium | reverse complement strand
GACGGAGATTATGGGCGGCGTAACGGAAGTGCTTGCATACGGAACAGCGTGCGTCGTAGAAAAAGCATAGCGCCGGGAAGGCTGCAACATAAACCTCTCCGTGCTGGTGTTCCAATGGGCTTAACCCATCATTCACTCTTTAAAGAGATCTTTGCGTCATCTAACGAGGTATTATTATGGATATAGAAAACAGGACCGTCCTGGTACTCGGCGGCTGGGGACTTGTAGGATCTGCGGTCTGCCGCTCACTGATGGCGGAACGGCCAAAAAAGATCATCATCACCTCCCTCAAAGAGTCCGAGGCTAAAGAGGCAGTCGAGCAAATGAAAAAAGAGTTCCCTGAGGCGGGAAAGAGCTTTTTCCTGGCCTGGTGGGGTAATATCTTCACCCGACAAGAAATGAAAGATATAAACCGCGAAGATATTCTCTCGAATCAGAAGCTTCGAGGGATGTACATCGACGACATCGTCGACGAGCTTACCGACCCGGTTATTCATCGTTCTGCGTTGTACCAACTCCTGGCCCGGTACAAACCGGATGTCGTCATCGATTGCATCAATTCCGCCACCGCAATCGCGTATCAGGATTTGTTCCAAAGTGCACGTGAAGTGTTGAAACAACTGAAGAATCCAAAACCTTCCGGATCAAATGCGCTTCAGGAATCGATTGAACAACTCCTCTGCACACTCTATATCCCGCAGTTGATCCGGCACGTACAGATTTTCTACCGCTCGATGAACGAGGCAGGGACCAAAATCTACGTCAAGATCGGGACAAGCGGCACCGGAGGGATGGGCCTGAACATTCCTTATACACACAGCGAAGAAAAGCCGTCGCGTGTTCTCCTCAGCAAGTCGGCGGTCGCCGGTGCGCACACGTTGCTTCTCTTTTTGATGGGACGGACGCCCGATGCGCCGATAACAAAAGAGATTAAGCCGACCGGCGCCATCGCGTGGAAGAAAATCGCTTTCGGCCAGATCGCCAAACGAGGCAAACCGATCGAGCTCTACGATTGTCCACCGGAGAAAGGAATTCTGCTGAAAGATACTTTCACGATAAAAATGGACGGGAATGCGAAGCCGACTCATCAATTGCTCCAGTCCGTTTTCATCGACACGGGAGAAAACGGTATTTTTTCTCGGGGAGAATTTGAGGCGATCTCGACGCCCGGCCAAATGGAATACGTGACACCGGAAGAAATTGCCCAGGACGTCATCTATGAGATCAAGGGAGGCAATACAGGCCACGACATCATCAACGCGCTGGACAATGCTACGCTTGAGCCGACCTATCGCGCCGGATTCATGTTCAACAGCGCCCTCGAGAAAATGAAAGCTCTCGAACGGGAGCACAATGTCGACAGCGTAGCATTTGAAATGTTAGGACCCCCGCGCCTCTCGAAACTTCTCTACGAGTCCTATCTCCTGAAAGTGGCATTTATCACGATGCGGACTGTCGTGCAAACCTCGTCGAAAGAATTGTCGAGCGCCCTTACCTCGCTCATCAAGGACAATCAAACGCTCCGTTCACATATCATATCCATCGGCATCCCGATTCTCTTCCCGGATGGCAAGACACTGCTGCGCGGCAAAGAAGTGAAGATCCCCCCCTATCGGGGCGAAAACGAATTGAAAATCTCCGATAAGACGATCGACGACTGGGCAAAGAACGGCTGGGTCGACCTCCGCAGCAGCAACATGGAGAAATGGAAAGGTCGTTTCAAGGAAGCCATGGAAATCGCCGACCGCTTGTCGGTCACCGAAACAAGTTCACGGTATCTCCGCAATAACGAATACTGGAAGAATTTTTCCGAGATCGACCCGGGAAAAATTGTCGGCTGGATCTTTACGGAAGAAGAAAAAGGCAAAAGGATGAAAGCGTGATCGCTTTTTTCGTTAGGCCTTCACGGTGCACTACAAACATCGTTGAGAACAAACGGGTGACTGTATCTCTGCTGCGTCAATGCCTGATCGCCGCGGTTCTTATTGTGCCGGCGTTCCTCTATTCGCAGACGAATTCCGGGTTTGACGTAAACCTGCGCGTCGACTATTCTTCAGCAGAACAATTGATCGATCTGTGCGAAGGGAAACTCTTCAACGTCAACGCCGTGGCAGAGTCGCGAGGAAGCCAGCTTGCCGCCGCGACAAGCGCGCTGCTGGCCCGGAAGCAAGTTTCGTCCGAGACCTTCCGCCGCGAGCTTGAACTCGTACGCAACAAGTCGGGAAGTTCAGACGACGTGTTCGGCTTTGCACCCATGTTGTCTCATCTCTCGGAGATCAAGGCGCTTCTTAACGAGTCAAAAAAGCGTGAGCTTGATCGACGCGTGGTCGCGACGGTGGAACAATTCTTCCCAAGCGATGCGAGAATTTCCACATCCCTCACAGTTTACATTGTGGCGTTCGGTCACGAGAACGCCGCAGCATTCGTGCGCCGTGTGGTCTGGAACGGAAATACTCCGACGTTTGTCGGTGAGAACGAAGGCGAACCGATCATCGTGGTAAACCTGGCTCGTTTGGTAAACTCAACTCCGTCGACCGAGGTTCAGTTTATCGAAACCCTCAGCACCCTTGCCCATGAGGCTTTTCATGCCGTTTTTGCGGTCTACCAATCAACCTCACCGGTATGGAAGGAACTCAACGCGAAGAAGGCTCCCTACTGGCCCCTCGCGGAGCTGGTGCAGAACGAAGGGATTGCGTATCGCATTTCGTTCCAGGAAAGGACCGGAGGGACATTGCCCCCATCCGTTTTCAGCAGTGCAAAGGACGCGATTCCAAAACTGAACGGTGCGATGCTCGAAATGGCATCACCGAACATTTCAGGGCTACGCGCTCGCGAGTTATTAATGGATGCGAATCTTTCCGGCACGTTCGAACGGAACTACGGCGCCGCAGCGGGCCTCCTGATGGCGTTTGCTATAGATTCGAAAATGGGGAGGAATGCGTTGACGGAAACAATCTCAAAAGGAGTGGGAGATTTCTTTCAGAAGTACGATGCGCTCACCAAGCAGTACGATGAATTGCCGAAACTGTCGCAGGAAGTGCTTGGAGAGGTAACGAGGTAGGCTTTAGTCTGCCCCCCGCATTCCGAAATTGGAAATCGTCAATTGCCAATCGAAAATCTTCTACTCGTACCGTAGCGATTCGATCGGGTCGAGATTTGCAGCTTTCCATGCAGGATACACGCCAAAAACAATCCCGATAAACGAACAGAAGATGAGCGCCACAATATTTAAACCGACCGCCGAGAAATCCATGAAGGGGGTCGAGAGAACTGCAACAGTGGTGTTCCACGGATATATGGGAGGAGCTTTCGTAAGCAATGCTACGAGGTTTCCGAGCATCGATCCGGCGATAATGCCGATCACTCCGCCTATCTGGCTGAACACAACCGACTCGCTCAGGAATTGAGCCAGGACATTCACCTTCGTGGCCCCTAACGCCTTGCGGATTCCGATTTCCTTAGTCCTTTCCGTTACCGAGACAAGCATAATGTTCATGATCCCGACTCCCGCGGCGAGCAGTGCGATGCACGCAATCCCGAGGGTTCCGATCTTCACCATGAATGTGAGGTCGTTGAACTGCTTGATGAGCGTATCATTAGAGAAAATCGCGAAGTCATCTTCAGCCCCCGGCGCAACATGTCTGATGGTCCGGAGTGTCGCCGTAGCGAGCTCGATGGTTTCTTCGTAGCTCTGCTGGTCCTTTGTCTGGACCATGATGTTGATTGAACGCTGCTTTCCGTAGAGTGCCATCGCAGTCGTAATCGGGATTGCTACATAATTATCCTGATTCCCTCCCAGGAATGAGCCTTTCGACTCGATTGTCCCAATGACCTTAAATTTGTTCCCGTCAATCTTAATGATCTCTCCGATGGGCGTGCCACGTTCAAAGAGTTTCTCCACGACTCCGTTCCCCAAAACGCAGACCGGTGCGCCGTATTCAACCTCCTGATCTGTGAACGCTCTCCCCTCTTTGATCGTCCAATTGTTGGTGGGGAAACCCTGTACGCTCTCTCCTACGAGGCTGACGTTCGGATTTGTTTTGTCATTATTGTGCCAGACTTGTTTGACGTTAAACCACGACTCAAGTCCGACACACTTCGCCTGCGTCATTTTTTCGATAAAAATTTCTCCTTGCTCCAACGTGATATCTTTTCTGTTCCTGAACTTATCACGGTCGCGCCCTCCCTGAAAAAAGCCGACAGGAAATTTCTGCATCTGAAACGTATTTGTTCCAAGATCACTCAATCCGTGTTCAATCGCGTTCTGGAGAACACCCATCGCCGTCATCACGCCGATAATTGAAAAGACGCCCACGCTGATGCCTAGCAGCGTCAATGTGGATCGAAGCTTATTCACGCGGATGGCGGTCACCGCCATTTTGAAGCTTTCTTGGAGTTGCATGCTTTTAAACGATGAATGAGGAATTATGAATTAAGAATTATGAAATTACGATGAGCGCGATCTTTCATAATTCTTAATTCTGACTTCATACTTCCAACCGTTACTCGTACCTCAACGCCTCCACGGGGTCCAGTTTCGAGGCCCGGTTTGCGGGAAGGAATCCCGACACCACCCCGACGACAATCG
>CAYYHS010000269.1:0-4612 GCA_964471785.1 uncultured Chitinophagaceae bacterium | reverse complement strand
GCAGTACGCCGGAAATGATATAATCAGCAGATACGTCCGCGCAATTAACTACCTTGCAGTGGCTGTTCACCGCCGCAGCTTGCTTGTCCCGCTTCACTTTAGCGGAAGCTCCGGTCCGTTAGGCGGTTGCACTAAAGGCAAATCTCATGAAACTTTCTCTTTTATTATTCGCATTCATCTTCATGTGCACGATTGTTGAGGCTCAACCCCAACCTACGTACAAAATCGTTGGAGTTGAAGCTTTCCTGTATTACAGAAACCTGGGCATTTTTTCGGAGAACATAATTGATAACTCGGAGTTTTCATTGTGGAATGTAATTATTGGTGAGGGTTCTGCCAAGGGCTATTCAAAAGAAACACTTGTTAAAATAATCGTCGAAGGCTCCGGTGAACGTGAATCGATTGCAGACAATCCAGTTCTAGAAGTTACTATATCAACAGCTAAATCTGTTATTCTAAGAAAGGTGATCAACCTTGGTCTGTTCAATTCCAGCAGGAAAAACTCTTATCCAATATTACTTTATGATACAGGGTGTAGTGAACTCAAGATAACTGCAACGCTCATCGGCAAAGGTGGTGGCTCCAAGATGGTCAAAGTTATTCCTTTTAATTGCGGGGAGTAATTCGGTGAAACCGCCTAACCAGTCGCTGAAGCTGCGGATAAATGCAGCGTGTTTCTTCGCCGCGCGGCACTTTGCCGGAACGAAACATGATTCTGGGACGTCAGCGCACCGCCAAAGCCAACGATGGATTGAAACGCCTTGTCTTTGTTGTGGATGATTGTGGCCGTGTGCTCATCGGGTTGTTCGAGGTCCTCGAAGGTCAATCGTTCTTTCTTGGCGATCCGTTCGTTTGTCGCTTTAGAAGTGACATAGACATCGGCATTGATCCATTTGCCGTTCGCGGAACTGTTATTATGAAGGGTGTCGTTTCTCGGTTTCTCTGCGGAGATACCGAGATTGAAGGCGAAAAGTATACAAGGGATAAGCAACGTTATGCGAGTGAGGTGCGGTTGGCGCATAATTTTTTCTCAAGAGCCGGTATATGCGAGGCTTGTTTCGTAAGAATGTTTCCACTGCAAATCATCTAAGGTTGAAAGGAGGTCCGCCCATCGAATTTCATCTTCCATCGTTATTACTTGGGGCGATTCTTCTAGGGCAACTCGACAATGCGGTAAGAATTCATTTCCGGAGATCCGTCTCATGATCATTGAAGTAATTCATTCCGAAAGCTTCAATAGGTGATTGAAGGGCAGTTGTGCTTATTACGATGGCTATAGAAGAAGAAAAACAAAAATTCTTAACTTGACATTGCATCGTTTTGTTTCGGGGGCAGATGAGTTACGATTTTACGATTAGGATTTCTTCTATCATCCTGAAGCTGACTCAGCAGCAGGGTGGGGGAGAGGCCAAAACATCGCAATCGTAACTGAGGGCTGCTTATGGGCAACTTTGATCATAATGTTGAGTTACGATTTCAGTTTTGATTACGATTCGTTAATTAATGAGGGGTGTCGTAAATATCGAACTACACATCAAGAGCAGAAGTGCCTTCGCCCTCTAGTTACTGCCTGGAGCTCCCTGCTTCCTCAGCTCGACTTGGAATAATTCGCACAATATTCGTTCAATTTCCAACCCCGATACCGTGAATGGAGGCTAAGAGTGTGTTCGATAAGCTCGTCAATATCAATCAGAAGGTCAAAGTGCTGATTTGCTCGGGTTACACAAAGGAGGAGATGAAATCTGCTTTCGGTGAAATTCGCCATCTTGCTATTATCCAAAAACCATGCAAGCCCAATAGACTTCTTGAGAGGATTTCCTGGATACTAGCGTTGGAATAACTTGCCTCCGAGCAATTTTGTCCAGCGGCAAGCCGTGCAAAAAAATATGCCCTGGAACCGGAACTTAATGCGTAGTTCCATGGCGAGCCTGCAACGGGGTAAGCCATCAGAAAGAACCCGTAACTTCCGGCTCTTTCTAATTAGAGACATCGTAGCACGCGCATTCCAGGCGGAATTATTCGCTGGAATACGGGAACGATCTCTAGCTGGTAACCGTTTTTAGCGAAGGGGTGTTGTGACAATGTTTGGCAGATGGACGCATTTAGGGGGTGTTCTCGTACTTTTGCAATGCGATTCGAACGCTCCTGAGCTAGAAAAAGGCGTGGCCTCTTCTTCATTGACGGCAGCCCGTTGAACCTAAGTGGGAAATGGCCTATAATTCATTAACAATAGTACAAGTGAGTGCATGAAAAATCTTGCTTCGATTTTCTCGCTGATAATATTTCTCATATTCTGCGGATACGAAACGGCTTCTGCTCAGTTGGCTGTGAAGGGTCCTCTCGCGGGTTCAGTAACCAGTGGGGTCTCAGGGTCCACACTCGGCTTTTCCCAGGGATCCAGTGCGGTGGGTGAGGGGGGCGGATTAAAGAGTTTCGAAATCAACGAGGAAGTCGAGAAACTTCCAAATCCGAAAAACATTGTCCCGCCTCTCGGCCCGCCCGGTTCAAACTACCACGAAGATATCCTGACTTCGATTTCGAAAGTAGCAGGCGGAACGCCACGGCCGGTGTCTCTTCTGAGTTTTGAAGGAGTCCCCCAGACGAATTACATTCCGCCGGATCCAATCATTGCCGTCGGACCGAATAACGTTATCGTTGCAGTGAACGCCACCTGGCGGATCTTTGACAAGGCAGGAACTCTCCTGAAAACGATCGATTCTCCGAAATGGTTTTCGTCGATACTTCCGTCAGCTACTCCCTCCGATCCAATCGTCATGTACGACCACTTCGCCCACCGATGGATTTTTACCTCGATTAATGTCGACACGAAAGCGAAAAAATCATACATCCTGATCTCTACCTCGGCCAGCGACGATCCCGTCGGAACATGGTACACCTGGGCGCTCCCATCGGATGAGATCGGGGATTCTGCGGTCACCAACTGGTCGGACTATGACAGGGTTGGGTTCGATTCATCGGCGATCTACATCACCGGAAATCAGTTTGATTACGATACCAATAAATTTGTCTACTCAAAAGTCCGGATCATCGACAAGTCGAAGCTCTACGCAAACACTGCCGGGCCGGTCACGTGGTACGACTTTTGGGATTTCAGGGATCCGTCAAATACCGGCAACGTAATTTTCGGGTTAAGGCCGACGATTATGTTCGACAACCCCGGGGTTGCTTTCTGCGTTAACGAGTCTCCGTACCAGACGGGGACTTTTTTTTCCTTATGGACTCTTACAAACCCGTTATCGAATCCAGTGTGCACGGGCACGGACGTATCCGTTGTTCAGTATTCGTCACCACCCAACCCAAGCCAGCTCGGAGGAGGCGCTCTGTTAATCGAAGCAGGCGGGAGCGACATACACAATGAACCTCTTTACCGAGACAGCTCGATCTGGGCGGTACAATCAATTGCAAGCGGAACGAACAATGCGTACTCGGCCGTGCGGTACGTCAGGATCAACCCTTTCCAGGCGAAGACCGTCGAAGACGTTGCCCTGGGTCTCGAAGGCTACTGGCATATCTATCCTTCAATTATGGTCGATCCGAACAAGAATCTTATCATTACGTTCTGCCGTTCGAACGTATTTGAATATATGGGAGCGTTCGCGACCGGCCGGAGGTCAACCGATCCGTTTCAGCTTGCACCCAGCGTCACGATAAGAACAGGGCTGGCGAATTATGTCAAAGATTTCAACTCGCATCGAAACCGGTGGGGAGATTATAGCGGAATTGCGCTGGATCCTGTGGATTCGAACGCAATCTGGACGCACACGGAATTCGTGTCGGCCGTATCGACCTGGGACACTTGGGTCGCAAAGATGAAAATGAGTCCACTCCCTGGGGCGTATATGAGCCTCGATCGCTCTTCGTTCAATTTCGATAAAGTCGCAATCGGTCTGACGAGTGACACCGTATCGTTTACTGTCACAAACAATGGGATCGACACTCTGATGATTTCGAGCCTCACCGGACCGGGCCAAAACTTCCAGGTTACGAACCTCTCGACCTTTCCGCTCAAAATCCAGAGCCTCAGTTCGTTTACGATTCGCCTCGTCTTTACACCGAAGACAAGCGGCATTTTTTCCGACTCGCTTCTTCTCAATAGCAACGATCCGAGCAGGCCTTCCGTTGCCGTTTTGCTATCTGGCCTCGGATATACGGTGACGAATTCGAAGAGCGGCACAATGTATGCGACGTCGGATGCATCGGATGGAGGGAGATTATTCACGGTCAATACGTCGACCGGACAGACATCGCTGGTCGGTCCTACGACAGCCGTTCAGATTACCGGCCTTGGAGTTCATCCGTCGACGAAGGAGCTGATCGGCATTGATCCCTCTGCCTTCCCGACAGGTATGCTCTACAAGGTGAGCGCAACCGGCTATTACGTCCAGAGTATCGATTCACTTCGCGGAACAAGCCTTCGTGGAATCGCCTTTCAGAATGATAGTACGTTTTACGTTGGGTCTGTTTTCGGGAATTTATTCCGTGTGAAGTATCCGTTATTCGACACCACCCTCATTTCCCGTACGGGCATGCACATCGGCGGGGTTGCTTTTAATCCTATCAGCGGGGAGGTGTGGCTCGCAGGACGAAGCAG
>CAYYHS010000268.1:0-4647 GCA_964471785.1 uncultured Chitinophagaceae bacterium | reverse complement strand
GTATTTTCATCTCGCACCACGCTGAAAAAGCAACAAAAAGTGAGTACTATGCCCAGGATGACTTTTCGGGATTTTCTTTCAAATAGCAAATTAGGACACTACCGGTGATCTCTATTTCGTGCGGGTCGTTTCTACATCGAAGCGGACTGTTTTTTCCCACTTGTGCTGACCCTTGCTCACGTAATCTGTGTAGGCAGCCCTGATGACGATGTAGATCCAGAGTTGGCAGTAGGAAAAATACATCAAGATGAGAAGGCCGATGCGGGCAGGACTGTCTTCGTTATCATAGGAAATGGCGAGCATAATCTCGAAGAGAAAAAGGAAGAACGCCATGATCCAGACGGTTGTGTACGGTCCGGGAAGCGAAATAGTGACGAGACTTAACCCGCTAAGGATGAACAGGAGGTCGGAAATAATGATCGCGGCAAAAAAGATATAATAGAGAGCCAAGGTATAGAGAAGGTCGAATGCCAGCCGCTTGTTTTTGAAGGCCGGAATGTGTCTGAGAAATTTTGACAGGACGTAATTGTTGCCGCGGACCCACCTCATCCGCTGCTTGATCCAGACCTTCCACTCCTGCGGTTCCTGCTCGTACGTGATTGCATATGGGATGTATTTGATTTTGTATCCGGCCTCGTAAATTCTGATACTGAGTTCCGAATCTTCTGTCAACGCCTCTTCATCCCAACCTCCAAGTTCCCGGATAAGCCATCCCCACATGACGAAATTGGTTCCGGGGAGGGTTGCGATGCTCTGCATCTGCCAGCGGCCGGCCTGCAGTATCGATTGAAAACTCAGCGTCTCGACGTTAATGAACCTGGTGAGAAGGTTATGGTTCTTATTCACTGTTCTGAATTTTCCGATGACGCCTCCCAGCTCTTTATGGAGCAGAAGCTGTGCGACAAGATAGCGGAGAGAATTTTCTTCAGGAGTGTTGTCCGCGTCAAAGATGGCGATGACATCTGCCGACACGTGCTTGACGCCGAGGTTCAGGGCGCGCGATTTACCTTTCCCTCCTTCACCGGCAGGAATATTGAACAACTCCACTCTCTGATCGTGCTTCCTATATCCTTCGACAATTTTCTTTGTTCCGTCGGTCGAGCCGTCGTTGACGACGATGATGCGTAACTTGTTTTTCGGATAATTCAACTTAAGCATGGAGGCGACTGTTGCACCGATGACTTTTTCCTCGTTGTGGGCCGGGATCAGGATTGCGCATGTCGGGTAATCGAGAGTTTGTGCGTCGACGTGCTTTTGCTCCTTCATCGACTTCACATAATTGATAAACCCGAAAACGGTGAGGACAAACTGATAGGCAATCATGAACCAGATCAGAATGACAGCGATGACGAAAAGAAAACTCAGATCAACTTCGAGGACTGTCATGGCCTATGCCGCCTTTCGCGAAGGATTGTTCCGCTTGACAACTTTGAGGACGACATACATCAAAAAGAGAGATGTGGCAGCAACAAACCCGAAAATAACGATCGCCGTCGAGGACCAGAGGCTGGTGACATTGACGCCGAACGAAAATTGATCTCCCGCGACGAGCTCCACGGAGTGTCTTCCCTCCGGCAAGAAAATACTGTAGCAATCGTTTCCCTTCATCACGGTGAAGGAGTACGGCTCACGGTCGACCTTGACCGACGACGGCGCAACATTGAACGATACGATCGTCCGCGTGCCCGATTCGTACTCAAAGGTAATATTCCGGAGCCCGTGAGCAGAGGAGAGCAAATTTCCCGTGATGGACATGATTTTCGCTTGAAGCTCATTGGTGGAGAATGTGTTCACCGGATTGCGGTTCAGTGTGATGCGATGTTCTCCCGCGGGAATAACGTAGCAATTATCACGGAACGGAGAGAGAGGCGAATCGTCGACATTGATCTCGGAGATTGCCTTCGGCATCTTGCACACTATCGAGTACGGCGAGTTGAGATCGTAGCCGTTCTCAGTGAAGCGATAGCGCACCTGCGCGGCAAGTGCGTTGGCAAAGAAACTCAAATCCTGCGGGTTGACGCTGGATTCGGAGTAGACGGTAAGCCTCGGCGCGCCCAGCGCAGCCTCCTTCAAAAGATAAAAACTCTCGGTGCCGGTCTGGATCAAAGTCGGAAACGGCGTGATGGACTCTTTCTTCCGAAAGCTGAGGATGTTCAGGTCAAGAGCGAGCGAGCTGTCGCCTCCCAGAAGAGCGCCGTAGCGCTTCCCGATTTCGCGATACCGTCCCGGGTCCGTTGACCAGAGGTTTTCCGGGTCTTCAACCTGGAGCGTGAAGTGGAATTTCTTTCGCAGTTCGATGACCTGATTCATGTCGACGCCGAGAAACTCTCGGAGCTCCGGCGATCCGTAGCTGTCCATCGCCGTAACAACGATCTGAAATCCGGGCTTCCCTTTCGCGACAGCGGAGAAAGAGGTAAGAAGCGTATCGTATGCCAGCGTCAGTTGATTCACTCGGTAATCGACGACCGCGTTCTTGGCAAGCGGATTGGTCTTCCAGTAGAAAGGAGACTGCGGGTTGAAAATCGAGGCAAGATCGATTCCGTATTTTCTCTTGACCTCTCGCTCCGCCGAAGGATGCATCGGCGCGAAAAGCAGCGGGTTCTCAAAACCTTTTCCCGCTTCGAAGTAGAGTTCGGCGAGATTCACGCCGTCCCAGTCATACCCGTCGAGAATCTTTCTGTATTCCTGGCTCATCGCCGAGAGGCAGCTGTCATCCTCGAGTGCGACGGTATAACGCCATAACGGCGGAATATCTTCCCCCTTGTAGTTTTTCTCTCGCCACTGGGGATGCTCGTCCCAGAATTTCTTGCTCACCTGAGGCGGTTCGAGCCACAGGTAGGCGAGGATTCCGTTCGCATGAGCAAGCGTGATAAGCCGCCGGTAGTCGTAAGTATATTTCGGAAATTGATTCCATCCGGCAACATGGACGATGTGAACTCCTTCGCGCACCCACTGCTTGACGAGCGACTCGATGCTGTAGGTCTTCCGGAACCCAGGGTCGAAATACATTTCCAGGTTCTCCCGCCTCACGATAGGTCTGAGCTGAAAATATTTTCTGACGTACTCCAGCAAATAAGGATACTGGCTGTACCCATGTTGCGAATATGAGTCGAAGCGGGAGTTAAAATAAATAACCTTGCCTTTTCCGACCCTTTTGCCCACGGCCATCGGCGTTCCCGTCACGTCGTCGACGCAAAAGACCTCATCGACTCCCTCGGTTTCGAACTTACTGATAAGTTCCGGGTAGCGCCACGCAATGCGTTCCTCCGGGAAATAGCGATCGCGAATTCTGCTGACTCGAATTTGTGTGTTTGTAAAGCTGATGCCGAGTTCAGCAGCCAGGTCGTTTTTCGTGTCGGTGATGATATTTCCGCCGCTCTCGACAAAATCATTGATAATGTCGTAATCGGTCTGCCGCAACGAGTCGATGAACGCGTACGGCGCGATGAGTAGGTTGTAGTGAGTAAGGTCCAGCGGCTGGCCGATAAAGACGGTATCGACATGAACATTCACCGAACGGAACACCGATGCGAGAGATGCCTGGTCGTTAAAGGCCGCCCCCTTCACGTGGTGGTTCCACAAAATGACAGGGCGAAGATCGTTCCACGCCTCGTCTTTGCTGAATACGTTATCATACAGTTTTTCGACGCTGTATGCGGTTTTTTCCATAAAAGACAACGGGCGTTCGCGGAACTCTGACGGTTCAGCTTTGTACAACTCGCCGGGCTCAAGTTCGACGGATTTCGAATAAATGCCTTTGATCCTCTTTTCCGAAATTGATTTTCGTTCGATTTCGCCCGAGTGGTCGAAATATGATTCGTAAAGATATTGATCATCAAGGTGGATCGAATAATTCTGGCTTCCTGTCAGAATGATTCGGTCTTTTGTCTTCACCCAGTTCTTTTGCTCGCGCAAATCGATGTACGTGTAACCGAGATTCTGTATTCCGTCGACCAATTGCTTCAATAAGTCGAGGTCGAGAAAGGGATGGAAGAAGACCGAAGCGAAACCGTCACGGACGTAGAGATTGGTTTTGGCATTCTTGACGATGTTCTGAACGTATGCTTCGCTTTCAGCCTTGTTCGGGTTGAGGGGCACATAGCCGAGATTCTCAGGGTAGATTTTTTGGCCGAAGAGATCTTTGTTGATGATGTACGGGAAATACTGGCTGTAATCGGCATCCTCGATCGCAAGGCGCTGCTCCATCACGGTGCTGAAATATTTCGCGATGGTGTTATACAGCGTGAACGACGCCGTGTAGTGAGGCGTTTCCCAGATGAGCGGCGAGAGGCCGTTCTTCATGAACTCGGAAATTCCCATCTCGATTCTCTTGGCGTCCCCCTCCGACGTTTCGTCCTTGATCGGCTTGTTGGTGCTCTCATCCCAGAATTCGAAATCGACGGCCGTGGTCCCTTTGTACTGATGTGTGATGCCGTGCATGACGATCGTTCCGCCGTTCTTCACCATGTATTTGATCGCGTCGACAAAATCCGGCTTGTCGGACAAACTCACGCGGATTCCTTCCGACGGGTCGACATAGAACGGAATTACTCCGACAAGAAAGGGGATTCCGCGGCTTGATAAGATGTCGGCAATGTCGCGCAGCTGGTCAGGATTCTGAAGAGGGTCAACATCCTCGATGCGGAT
>CAYYHS010000267.1:0-4650 GCA_964471785.1 uncultured Chitinophagaceae bacterium | reverse complement strand
CGTGGAGATTTCAAGCCTTGCAGCAAGAACACCAGGCGCTCGATCAGGTCTGCACAATTACTTTCAACTTCAAGGTGAAGTAACTTCTTTCTTTTTTATCCCCCGTCTATACATGTAGTAAAAAACTCCTTCCCCCAACGTCAGCAGTGTTAGCGACATTGCATCCCTGTTGAAATATATCCCGAATCCTTTTTCGTCGATAAGATACTTCAGGATGAATGTCGTGATGCTCCATCCCACCGAAAAGATAATCCCCATAAACGCGACGGCAAGAACTCCTGCGCTGACACCTTCTTCCTGGTATTGGTCTGTGAAGCCGTACACCGCCGCGATGGTATGGAGGTAAAAGACGAAGAGTGAGACCATGGAGACTGCTTATCAGTTAAAAGTGCAAAATGAAAAGTGCGAAGTTACGGGTCAAGGTTCAAAATGATATCACCGAGGATGATTGTTTGTTTTGGTTCATGGGTAATACGTTTGACGTAAGACGTATAACGTAAGACCTACAACCTACAACTCAATCCTGATATACGCCTGCCATCCCCGAACTTAATACGCATCTTTCCCAAAAATCACTGCCCGAATAGTCTTGAGAATAATTTTCATGTCGAACACGAGAGACCAGTTTTCGACATAGAAAATATCATATTTCGTTCGTTCATCGATCGGCGCATCGCCGCGGAGCCCGTTGACCTGCGCCCATCCGGTCATGCCGGTTTTTACACGATGGCGTTCCAGGTAGCGTGGAATTCTTCCTTTGAACTGTTCCACGAAGAAAGGGCGTTCCGGTCTCGGTCCGACGATACTCATTTGACCGAGAAGCACATTCCAGAGTTGAGGGAGTTCGTCGAGACTCGTACGGCGGAGAATTTTTCCTATGGTGGTTGTTCGGATGTCTCCCTTCTTAGCGCGGACCGGTCCTGTCGAATCCTCTGCGTCGGACCGCATCGTCCGGAATTTGAAGAGGTTGAACAATTTGCCATCCAATCCTATTCGCTCTTGAGTATAGAATACCGGACCGGGAGACGTCAGCTTGATAATAAAGGCGAGGATCGCAGTCAACGGGAGAGCGAGGACAAGAACGATACACGAGACCGCAAGATCGAAACTTCGTTTGGTGATCCGGTTCCACGTCGAAAGAGGTATCTCCTTAATCTTGATGAAAGGGATTCCCTCGATGTTTTGAATGCGGATTCTACTCGTCATGATGTCCAGCATGTCGGGTACCATCATCAACTCGATGTTCAGACCTTCTGCGTCGCGGATCATCTCGATCAATTGGGGGTGTTCCTTGTGCGATAGGGCGATGAGTGCCGCTTGGAGACGGTAGACGGCGATATCGTTCGGAAGAGAAGTGATGTGCCCCAGGTAGATCGCCTCCGAAAGCTTTTGACCTGACGATGCCGGCGCATCGGCGTAGTATCCGACGATTTCAAAACCGAGAGAGGGGTGCGAAAGGAAAAGGGAATAGATTGCATTGGCCGTTTCATTTGAGCCCACGATTGCAACAGTTTTTAATTCCTTGCCGTGCCGGTAGAGGGATTTCTCTGCTTCCATGATCAGGAACCTGCCGACAGTAATCGTGGTGATCGAAGTTCCCCAGAGCAAGATGAAGACGCCTCGCGAGTACGAGAACGAACGGTAGAAAAATGTTGCGCTCATTATGATGAGCAGGCCGATGCTCACGAGTCGTACGATGGCAAAGAATTCGTCGCTCAGGTGAGTATTGCGTCGCGCTCCATACATCTGCCTCCATTGGAAGACGGCGAGCCACATCGGTATGAATACAATTGAACTGACGAGATAGCCGGAAAGAGGAGGCACTCCGCGTGTCACTTCAAATACCGTCGTAAGGGGAGAATAGAAACGGAGCCAGTACGAAAGGAGGAATGCGGCTTCGATGGCGATGACATCCGAGACGACGGCAAGGAGCGGTATAAGAAAATCGTTGCGGCGCTGTTGCGACATGCTAGCGTTGAAATGGGTGGATTCAGACTAGTCAAATATATCGAAAATAGGGGAGGGGAGCAAGAACTCGCGTTCTATGGTCCTGCGTCCGGAGTCTGAAGGCAGATGTTCGTGATTTTTCGTTGATGGGTTTCTTGCAGCATCTCGTTGGCAGCCTAACCTGTTTTCTCGTTCCCAAAGTCCCTTTGGGAACGAGATCGATGCCGGGATGGAGCCTCCCGAATCTGGTTCCCAAACTCTGTTTGGGAACCAGATATATCGCCGTGATTCGTTCGCAGCCGTTCACAATTTTTCGCGCGCCGAGTTATTCTATTCCAAACACGAGGAACATTCATCAACGCTGCTTATTCGGTAGTGGTGCATTTTGCCTTTACCTCACAAAAAGGAAATAGTCACCCTGAGCGAAGTCGAAGGGTTACACAGTCCTTGTCATGGTTCGACGGAGTTCACCCCGCTGCAAGCGGGGCTCACTATGACTATGGTAGGCAAAATGCACCACTACCGCTTGTTTGATTTTTTCAAACAAATTGTGTTTCTTTTGCACGTATAGCAAACTGCGTCCGCATTACGCTCACTCCTGCGGGGATCGTTTTGTAAGAAAGGCCGCGTCATGTCCCACTTAGCTCTCCGACCGAATATCTTTCTTCTTATCCTGTATTCATCCATCGCTCGCTGCAGCACCTCTGGGATCATTGAAGGCGTGGTCAAAGGCAAAACGACTAGGGCGACGCTCGCCGGTGTTACGCTCCGGCTTGAAGGCACTATGCAAGGTGCGGTCTCGGATGCGGGGGTTTGCGTGCATATCGAATGCAAGGGCTCAACTTGCGGGTTGATTACTGGTCCGCACAGCTCGACCATTTCAACAACGTTTAGCGGTTTGGGGTTGAGTTGGAAATGTAAGGGATAAGAACTATACACCAGGCACTAAGGACCAAGAACTAAGAACTCAGAACCAAGGACTAACGACTAAGAACTAAAAGCCAAATGCCGACGACACGCGCCACTCTTCTCATTGCCCCATGCGGGATGAATTGCGGGATCTGTATTGCTCACTTGCGGGAAAACAATCCTTGCCCGGGATGCGGGGGATCGGATGCGGGCAAACCGGTCACACGGACCAGATGTAAGATTAAGACGTGCGAGAACTTCAGGAATGGAAAGCGAAAATATTGTTACCAATGCGAAGATTTTCCGTGTGACAATTTGGATCACCTGGACAAAAGATACCGGGCTAATTATCGGATGAGCATGATTGAAAATCTCACGCATATCAAGGATTCAGGTATCATGAAATTTCTCGTCAGCGAAAAATCAAGATGGACATGTTCACACTGTGGGGGAACAGTTTGTGTTCACAAGGGGAGTTGCGTGTCGTGTGGAAAGAGTAGGAGATAAGAAAGAAGACATAAGAGACAAGAGACAATAGAATAGGACCAAGCCCCAAGAACCAAGTACTATGACATTATTCTTTGACTTGTCACTTTACACTTTTACCTTTTAATTTTCTTCTCACATCCACTTATGCTCTCTGTACCACGCCACCGTTTCTGCTATTCCTTCCGGTAGTTCAACCACAGGCTGATATCCGAGCTCTCGCTTGGCTTTGGATGAGTCGAATGTCCAAGACTCCTGAACCATGTCTCGTCCCTTCTCGAAATTCAGTACCGAAGGTTTCTCGCTGAACACAGAAAAGAGTCCCGCAGTGGTTGCGACAACATAGACGACGGGGTGAGGGAGTCTGATCCTGAATGCTTTCTTTCCCATTATCTTCTTCGTCACATCCCCGATTTCCCGCCATGAATAAGGACGATTGCTGCCGAGAAAATAGGCCTGGCCGACAGAGGACTTGCTCTCTCCGGCAAGGATAATCCCTGTGACGAGATCGGTTGAGTGAACCAAACTGACTTTCTTCTCTTTAAAACCGACGAGGGGTTCGAGTCCCTTGTTGATCGTGTTAAAATAATCGAATGTGGCCGGATCACGAGGACCGTAGACCGCTGTAGGACGTACAATCGTCGTGGGGATGACATCCTTGAATTTCAGAACCTCCAGCTCTGCCGCGAGCTTGCTTTTGCCGTAAGTCGTGATAGGGTGGTGGAGGGTTGTCTCATCGACCATTGTTCCCGGCTTCGCGGGGCCTACCGCGGCTCCGCTGCTGACGAAGACGAACCTTGTGAGCTGGGGGTTAACGCGAGCGGCAATTTCGATGACGTTCTTTGTTCCGTCCCTGTTTTGCTCATAGAACCCCATCTTGTTGCGCCAGCCGACAACTCCAGCGACATGGTAGACGTAGTCAACTCCCGCGATTCCCTTCTCAAGGGCCTCCGATGAAAAGAGGTCGCCGGCAAAAAGTTCGACGGGGAGGTTTTCCAGATATCCCGGCTTTTTCGGATTGCGGATGAGACATCGGACCTTATAGCCTTTCGAAAGGAGGCGTTCGACTAAATGGCTGCCGATGAAACCAGTACCGCCTGTGACGAATGCAGTAGGTGAGGGCATAGTTTACTAATTTCTCATTTTAACTATTTTAGAGGCAGGTACATAAATTAAACTATCTGATCTATAAATTGAACGTTACTTTCTTTCCGAGAAAGAAAGTAACCAAATGCCGCTTTACGGCACCCCGCCCTTTTTTGTTTTTTGAGCGGGAGAAATCCGTCGAAATCGAAACGCGCGGATTCA
>CAYYHS010000266.1:0-4650 GCA_964471785.1 uncultured Chitinophagaceae bacterium | reverse complement strand
CGAAATTTCATTAATCCAAAAGGGGCAGAAAGCGAACATCACAATTAGTGCCTTGGGAGCCGCACACTATACCGGTCTGGTGGAGGAAATCGGTGTCCTCGCGGACCCAATAGCGCATACCTATAAGATCAAAATTGGAATTGAGAACAAAAATCACGCAATAAAACCAGGGATGATTTGCACCGCTACCATCGAGAGTCCAAGCATGTCGCACGGTGTTGTTGTTCCGAGCAGAGCGGTCATGATAGATGAGGCGGGAAGAACTTTTGTGTACGTCGTTGCTACACAAAATAAAGCACAGCGAACATATGTTGTAACCGGTCAGTTACTGAACACCGGTATTGAAGTGCTGCAAGGACTACAAATAAACGATACGGTCGTTGTGGCAGGCCAGCATAAGCTTATAGATAATGCCTCTGTACAAATTGTGAATTAACAGCGACAAAGATCACATAAATATGAAAAAGAAAATGACCTTGCTCGAGCTGCTCCTGAGATACAAACAGGTGATCTATATCATTACTGTGATTGCTGTTCTTGTAGGAGTTGTGGCTCTTTTCCAGATGCCGCGCGATGAATATCCAACATTTACAGTGTCAACAGGTATTGTGGTTGGTTTATATCCCGGTGCAACTTCTCAACAAGTAGAAGAACAATTGACCGCAAAAGTGGAAAACTATTTATTCCAATATAAATCGGTCAATCGCTCTAAGACATATTCTGTCTCTAAAGAGAATTTCATGATTATGTATGTTGAGGTTTCGGAAAACGAAAAAGATGTCGATGGATTCTGGCTAAAACTTCGTCATGGCTTGAATGAGCTAAAAGGCGAACTGCCTTCCGGCGTGGCTTCTTTGACGGCGGATAATGATTTTGGCAGCACTTCTGCAATACTGCTCGCCGTTCAGTCCGAAACGAAGACCTATAAAGAACTTGAAAATTATATCAAATCTTTTGAAGACGATGTTCGCAAAGTACCATCGGTTTCTAAAGTGAAACACTATGGACTGCAAAAAGAGCAGATCAGTGTATATATGGATGATGCCAAGCTTGCGAACTATGGAATAAAACCGATACAAGTCCTTGCTGCTCTTAAACCGCAAAGTATGGTAAACTATACTGGGGAAATCGACGATGGTGAACAGGTGCGCCCTATTCACATTGCTGCGAACTTCAAGACGGAAATGGATGTTGCCAATCAGATTATTTATTCCGATCCGAACGGCAATGTTGTACGCGTCAAGGATATTGCAAAAGTGACACGTGAATACGACGATATGGATTCCTATATCCGCGTTAACGGAAAAAAATGTTTGCTTGTTTCACTCGAAATGAAATCGGGAGAAAATGTTGTCCATTTTGGTACTGAGGTGCAAAAGGCCATTGATAAATTTTCTGCAGTGCTTCCGCCTGACGTGAAAATTATCACTATTTCCAATATCCCCGATGTTGTGTCGAAAGCTATCGCCAACTTTCTCAAAGAATTTGCTGCTGCAATGATAGCGGTAATATTGGTTACTATCCTTCTCCTTCCATTGAGAGTTGCCCGAATTGCAGCGATCGCAATTCCAACTTCAATTTTATCGGCTATCGGAATTATGTGGGCAAATGGAATGGATCTGCAAACCGTTTCGCTTGCAGGTTTAATTATTGTCCTTGGCATCACTGTGGACGATGCTATCGTTATTGTCGATAATTATATAGAGAAGCTGGATCAGGGTATGACCCCATTTGAGGCAGGAACAAAAAGCGTGACCCAGCTCTTTAGTTCTGTACTCTCCGCTACGCTCATTATCATAGCATGTTTTCTGCCGATGCCATTATTTATGAGCGGGACTGGTGGTCAATTTATCCGATCGCTTCCAATAACCATTACATATGCACTGCTTATATCATTGCTACTTTCGGTTTCGGTAATACCGTTATTAAGCTACACGTTTATTAAAAGCGGGATAAAAGACAATTCGTCAAAAAAAGGAAGAACCACGTTCCTGGAAAGACTTCAAAAATCCTATAACGGACTTCTGGAGAAAGCATTCAAAAGAAAAAAACTGGTCGTTATGATCGGTTGTTCTTCGTTCATCATAGGGCTTGTATTGATTGCGATTACTCCGCAGCAGTCATTTCCAAAACTTGAAAGGAACCAATTTGCTGTGGAAGTCTTTCTGCCTGTCGGAAGTTCTCTGCAGAAAACAGATTCGGTACTGACAGATCTTGAAGAAATACTTCAAAAAGATCGGCGCGTTCGGGTTGTGGCGTCATTCATTGGCACAAGCTCACCTCGTTTTAATGCTCTCTATGCCCCTAATTTCCCCGCAAAGAATTATGGCCAATTGGTTGTGGTAACAGAATCGAATAATGCCACCAACAAGATTCTTGATGAGTACAGTAAAAAAATGGAGGGAAAATATCCCCTCGCCGATATAAAATGGAAGCAATTGGCGTTCGAGATATTCAAGGCCCCCATCGAGATCCGTATTTCGGGCGATAGCATCCGGACCATCAAACAAACGTCAAATCGTGTCTCTGATATTTTACGCCAATTCAAGGATGTCGAGTCCATACATACCGATTATGAACAGCCCTTGCAATCTGCCGATCTCGTCGTCAAGAGGGAGGAAGCGGCTCGGCTTGGATATTCTAACTCGCTTCTTGCGTATTCGTTGATGGTTGGAACCAAAGGATTCCCGGTCTCTACCGTGTGGGAAGGAGATTATCCCCTCGATGTGAAGTTAAAGATCAATAAAAAGATTAAATCCAACCCCAGCGAAATAATGAATCAATATGTAACCTCTCCATTTATGTTTTCCTCTGTTCCGGTTCGTCAGCTGGCAACGATAAAGCCAGGTTGGACAGAGGGAGAGATTGTGCGGCGCAACGGGATACGAACTCTAACTGTTTTCGCGGAAATAAAGAGAGGAATGCTTCCTGCATCAGTGTTTAATAAAATCAAACCTCTTGTCGATAAAATGGCTTTGCCTCCCGGTGTTTCTATCGAATACGGCGGTGATTATCAAATGACTCAGGAGAATATTACACCGTTTTACTATTCACTGGTTGTCACCATTATTGCTATTTTTCTCATTTTAATGTTTCAGTTCAAGAACTTCAAGACATCACTTCTCATTATGGTTACGCTCCCGCTAAGCGTATTTGGCGCTGCGGTCGGAGTCTTCGTAACAGGATACCCGTTCGGAACAACAGCCTTTATTGGATTGATAGGTCTCATGGGAATCGTTGTCCGTAATGGTGTAATATTTGTTTCGTATGCAGAAGAACTTCGTCACGACCATGGGCTTCCATTGGAAGAGGCGGCCATCTCAGCCGGTAAGAGAAGAATGCGTCCAATATTTCTTACTTCGGCCGCGGCCGCAGTAGGCGTTATCCCGATGATTGCAAGCGGTTCTTCGCTGTGGGGTCCGCTCGGCACAGTCATTTGTTTTGGATTGATATTTGCCCTTGTGCTATCCTTGTTGGTTTTACCGGTGCTCTATTGTCTTTTCCATCGATCAGATTTCAAAAAAATTGAAGAAGGGGGCGGAGCTGCATGAAGAACTCATCTCTGTATCTTTTGGCGATCGCTTCGGTGGTGTCTTTCCATGCAGCTGCACAAACCAGTCTTACGCTGCAAGAAAGCAAGCGACTTGCACTGCAGAATAATACCAAGGTGAAGAATAGCGCGCTGGAAGTAGAAGCCGCACAGCAAACGCGTAAGGCAGCGTTTACGAAATTCTTTCCAGCGATCAGCGCCAGCGGTGCAATGTTCGGGGCGCAAGAGAACATGATGGAGATTTCCACTCAGGGCGGAAACCTTCCCGTCTACGATGGAAATCCTGTAAACCTCTTGACGGCAACGCAGTTTGCCTATATGCCGGCCTCGACCATGGGGTTGCTCAAGTCGGGAACGTTCGGCGTGGTGACAGCTGTACAGCCGATCTTCGCCGGCGGCAGAATATGGAATGGCAATCGCCTGGCGTCGTTGGGCGAGGATGTCAGCGAATACAAGAATCGACTATCGCAAAATGAAGTACTGTTGAAAACAGAGGAGCAATATTGGCTTGTGGCTTCGCTGAATGAAAAGACAAAGACCATCCAACGCTTCGAAGATTTGTTGAACAGTCTGCTGGCGCAGGTGGAAGAGGCATACAAATCTGGCCTCGTTACAAAGAACGATATGCTCAAGGTAAAAGTAAAAAAGAGCGAAGTGCTCCTTAATAAATCGAAACTGGAAAACGGGCGAAGGCTCGCGATGATGGCGTTTTGCCAGCATATCGGGATACCCTACGATTCACTTCTGGTCCTCAGCGATTCATTATCGCTCGAAGGTTCTCCGGAATCGTATTTCGTGGAAAATACCGACGCGCTGATAAACAGATCGGAGTACCATTTGCTGCAAGCCTCTGTGCGCGCGGAAGAATTAGAGAGCAATATGAAACTTGGCGAATATCTTCCCGAGGCCGGCATTGGCGTCGGCGAATTGTATATGAAGATGGACGCAAGCAAAGACAGGTCGCTGGGCATGGTCTTTGGAACGGTTTCCATTCCGATCTCCCGTTGGTGGGAAGCGTCCCACACTTTGCAGGAACGAAGCATCAAAGAGGAAATGGCTCATAACTCCATGAAGGAGAATTCGGAATTGCTGCTTCTGCA
>CAYYHS010000265.1:0-4664 GCA_964471785.1 uncultured Chitinophagaceae bacterium | reverse complement strand
TTGCCTTGATCGCATTTTCAAGGCTCTGGTACACTTCTTTTGCGCCGTTTCCGATGCCGCAGGTACCCATTCCCACCGATATTTTTGGAATGTCGGGGAGGAGTTTCTTCAATCCGTTTTGTCTGACGGCGTCAAGCGTCATTGCGTCGAGGATCTTCATGGTTTCTTCCTCCCTCTGCTGACCTTGGCGATGAGCTTCTGCAGTTTGCCCGTCGTCATGTTGCTGTAGATGACTTCATCTACAGCGATGACCGGCGCGAGTGCACATTGGCCAAAGCATGCAACCGTTGAAATTGTGAACTGATTGTCCTTTGTCGTCAGGGATGATTCTCTCTCTTCGAGCGCTTTGCTGCAGCCGAGAATTAATCCCAGGTCGTCGAGAAGAGCTTTTGAGCCTTTCGTATGGCAGGCGGTGCCCCGGCACACCGTGATGGTGTGTTTGCCTTGCGGTGCGAGGTTGAAGAACGAGTAGAAGGTGACGACGTTGTAGATTCTGGATAGAGGGACCCCCGTTTTGAGGGCGACAAAGTTGAGCGCTTTTTCCGAAAGGTATTTGTGCTCGTTGAGGAGTTGTGTTTCTTCAAGGATGCTGAGTAGCGCTCCGTGATGCCCTTCATGCCTGGCGACCACTGCATCGATTTCTTGCATTTCAGTTGAAATCGTCCGTGTTCCATCCATAACTGCTCCTTTTCAAGAAGTGAAAAAAAATCAGAATGGCGAAAATCCTCCGTACTATCGCAACCGGTGTACTTAACCTTTGTAATGCTACACTGGTTACTCCGAATTGTCCTGAAGATCAGATTGCGAAATGGTCGAGTTGTATTGCTGTGTTCCTGCGGGGCGATAAGACAGCGCTATGCCTCGAGGATTCGGGAAGTTGAGCGGTTGGTCACACTGCCGCAGGGGTTTTCAGTGCACCCTTCTTGCGGCTCGTGGTTATGAAGCTGACGAAGAGTAGGATGTATTACGCTTCGCGGATACTCGCAGCGAACTCTATTGAAACGTGGTGTTCGTTCAAATGGAAGTAGTGATTAAAAAATCAGAAATCTCCCGTCGCTTACATGGAACAGGGCGAGTTAATAATCGATACGTGACGTCGCTTTCACTTCATCGGGTACATCAAATAACACTGAAAAGATAAAAAAAAATCTCAGAAAAAGAAACCGAAATGTTTTTGAAGGGAGTAAATGTCGTAGACTCGGGGAACTTTTGAAAGGGGGCTTTTTGAACAGGAATAGATCCCTCCATATTTTTTAGATTAAGTCTAAATTAAAATTATTGCGCATGCGGGTGATGGTGAAGGACGCCGTCAATTTCTTCAATCGCTAAACTCTCGTTGCTAACAAGGGAATGATTGTCTACATTTTGACGAACGCCGACGTGCAGAGAAGAACGGACCACATCTCATCCGCAGGGGATTGAAAAGAATAGCCTCACTCGAGGATGCAGTGCTGGTAGGTCGATTGCCGGCGCTGCTTTTTTGTTATTGTACGTTCAACGATCTCATGTAGAGTGAATCTAAAACGCGTCACCATACTGACAACAACTCTTCTTGCTCAGGCCGTCATTTCCTTCGCACAAACCGTGAGCCTCGCCGGCCGGGTTGTCGATGCAGCAAACGGACAAGCGTTGGCCGACGCCGTTGTCTCTATTCTCGAGACCGGACAGAAGAAGAATTCTTCTACCGATGGAAGGTTTACGTTCGATCATCTCGCTCCAGGAGAGTACACACTATCGGTTCATCATTTAGCGTACGGCACAATCGAACGCGTTCTTGTGCTCGATCTGAATCGTGCCGACACTGTAATTCTGAACCTACACCCCGCCATCATTCAATCCGAGGAGGTCGTTGTTCGAAGCACGCGAACTTCCTCTGTGCTCAACGATAGCCCATATCCTGTAGACGTGAACTCCGCAGATGATCTGGTTCAACAGGCAAGTGTCACTCTCCCAGATGCATTAAAAAGAAGCCCGGGGATTGCATTGGTTCGCGATGGTTCCTGGGAAACTGCCCTCTCGATTCGCGGCATGAGCAGATCCAACATCGTCTCACTTATCGACAATGTCCGCATCGAAACTGCCGATGATATCGCCGGAGCACTCTCGCTTGTCAGCATTGAGGATCTCGATAGGGCAGAAATTATCAAAACCCCCGGATCTACTTTATACGGGTCGGGGGCGCTCGGAGGAGTTGTCCATCTGGTGACGAAGCGTGCCTCCTTTAGCGATGGACCGGAGACGAATGCCGAGTGTGTGACCGGACTATCGAGTGTCGACGGAGGAGTTTCGGAACATTTGTCGCTGGAGAATTCTTCCGAGCGGTATGCGTTCAGAGCAAGCGCGGGATACCGCAAGGCGGAGAATACTCTCACGCCGGAAGGGGAGATCCCGAACTCTCAGTTCACTGATTTCAACATCAACGCCTCCCTCGGAATCAAAACTGCTGGAACCCAGACTGCGTTAATTATGTATCAACGCTCCCAAGCGCAGGATGCCGGCATCCCAGGCGGGGCGGCGTTTGCATCGACGGCTACCGCGACATACACACTTGCCCGCCGCGAATTAATAGGTATTGAGTACGAGATCCCGAATATCTCGCAGATTCTTCCCTTGCTCGTGCTGCGGATGTCGCGGCAGGAGATCGATCGCAATGTGGAGGTTATCCAGAATCCGGCACTCACACTTACCCCGCATGCGACGCACACAACGGAGAATGTTCAGACGGAATCGAGGCTCTCTCCGATCAGAGACGACGTACTCACGTTTGGCATCGAAGCATGGCAACGGGACTTGGAGAGCAAACGCGAACGTCATAGCATGAACAATGGTACGATCATAGGCGAGCGCCCCGTTCCGTCTTCTACGTTTTTTAGCGGCGGAGCGTACCTACAAAATGAATGGCATCCGGCGGCGAGCTCGGTTACGGTAACGGCGGGAGCTCGTTACGATCGAATTCGAGTTCACAATGACGCTGCTTGGAATCCGGAGTACATCATTAACGGAGGTATCCTTCAGACAACTCCTGCGAATCAACAACTCCTCTGGCAATCCGCAACGGTGTTCAACGAATCGTGGAGCGCGAATGCCGGATTGACATACGCCATCGGTCGGCGGATTGACCTTTCACTCCTTGCGGCAACAGCATACAGGGCTCCATCTCTCGAAGAACGTTTCCAGTACATCGATCTCGGCAGCCTTGTCCGTGTGGGCAACCCGAACCTTCAGCCGGAAAAGAGTGTGTCGTTCAATGCCGGCTTCACTCTCCACTCCGAGTCTTCGAAAATCCGTTCGGACATCTTTTTGAACCAACTGTCCAATCTTGTTACCGATATTCCCGGAGTCTTCGAAGGAAGGGCCGCCACCGTGAAAGCAAATATCGGCCAAGCCCGTCTCTACGGGTATGAGATCTCCGGCGAAAGAAGATTTTTCTCATGGAGCGCGCTCAGCTTCTCCGTCTCGTATGTTCGAGGAGAAGATACCCGCAATCATCTGAATTTGCCGCAAATTTCCCCGTTGCAGGGACAAATCTGCCTGAGCGTTTTCGCGAAAGACGCTGGAGTATTTGATCTTGCCTCATCGTTTGCGATGGCGAAGGGAAATCCAGCATCCGGCGAAGTACAAACATCTGGTTATGCAATCTTCGATGCCGGTTTTGTCAGTGAGCCCCTGAACGTATCGGATATCTCCTTTACTCTCCGCGCGGGGGTTCAAAATATCCTGAACAAGGATTATCGAGATTTTATTTCGACCCTTCGCGGCGTCGTTCTCTCTGAGCCGGGAAGAAATTTCTATCTTTCGGCAGGAATCACGATCTGATCTCGTCCTAAGGAATCGGCGAATGAACTGGTTCATCCTGGCATCGTGTTCGGCAATTCTCTCCGCCGTTGCTGCGATCATTCAAAAGAAGGTTCTCTTCCGGTTGGCCGCATTGGAATTCTCGTTGGTCGTATCTCTTTGCATTCTGCTTGTCACGTCGTTCGTCCCCTTTTCGTTCGATGTCCTCTCGGTTCCGAGAAGCCAGATCTTGCTGATTGTCGGAAAGAGCGTTCTAGGGGGCGTCGCGTTTCTACTCGTGATGCTGTCGCTCCAGCATAACCAGATCAGTGACGCCCTCCCCCTTCTCGGTCTGACTCCCGCGGCTGCGGCCGTTGTCGCAATGGCCCTTATGGGTGAATCGCTCAAGGGCTGGGAGTGGGCGGGGATCCTTTTCATGATTGCAGGAACGTACACGCTGGAGAGGAGACCGAAACAAAGACTCCTCGAGCCCTTCAGGTCCGCCTTTCTCTCCCGGAATCACTTTTACATTTTCGGGGCAGTTGGTTTGTTCGCACTCTCTTCCGTCATCGATAAGTCGCTTGTGAGCAGCTACCGCATTGACCCCCTCATTGTTCTATTCTATCAACACATTACCTATGTTTTCGTCTTCGGTTCGGCAGTTTGGGTCCGACAAATTCCCTTGCAGGCAGTAATCCAAAAAGGGAAAGAGCAGCTTCCGCTCATCTTCACTATTGCCTTGCTCACGGTTGGATATCGTCTAACACAATTGGAGGCGACAAAAGGAGCGCCGGTCTCGCTCGTGCTGGCAGTGAAGCGCACATCAATATTGTATGCTTCTTTCTTCGGCGGACGAATCTTTCTGGACGACCGCCTCGGATGGAAGCTTG
>CAYYHS010000264.1:0-4669 GCA_964471785.1 uncultured Chitinophagaceae bacterium | reverse complement strand
AGCCTCCGGAACTCGGCATCGTGCCTTCCGTGGGAGTAAGTGTGGAGTTTTGAACTCTCTATTGGATTCAAGGTGCATGCAGTGCAATCTAAGTTTTGTGTATCCCGGATGAATGACGGCTACACTAAAACCGATAGTCAATAGTGAAAGCCCCATTGTCAATGAAGGCCAGTTCTTAAGGAAGCATAAAATGTGGAAGATAGATAAGATATTTATCCGAGAAAAGACTCATCGCGTGCTCACGTGGCAAGGCAAGATACTCGTAGCTCTATTATTGCTGATCATCGGCAGATTTTCTTGGCCGCTCGTCCGACTTGGCATTACATCCTACATCTATCACGTTGACGAATTGGTTCCTGCTTCCCGCGTCATTGTGGAGAATTGGGACGGTGATGTCGATTTTTTTGAAAAATCATTGGCTGTTTCACGATCGGTTGGAGCGGGTGAAATCTGGTCTATTATCTATGAAGATGCATACGCTGATATCCGAAAGAGGCATGCGTATTTTCTCAACGCGTGGGCTGCGGGAGTTGATACGACTTCATTCTTTCTTATTCCAGTTCTCAACCAAGAGCCCAAAACACTCCACATCGCCCGTGCGGTTGCCGATACAGCGCATCGGCGTGGTTGGCAGACGTTAACAATTGTCACAGAGGATCTTCATTCAGCGCGTTCAAGAAAAGCATACAGGCTTGCCGCGAAGGCCTATGGCATTTCAGTATCGACAATCGGCGTTTCCCTCGAAGGAGTAACACCCTCAAATTGGTCTGCAAGTTCCGCCGGCCTTTCGGAAGCATTCTCGGAGACGGTCAAGAAGGTATATTATGATCTTTTTGTCTTCTGAAACGCTGTGCCTGAAGGTGTTACCCGTTCAACTCTCCGGAACGTTTCTCCGTTGGCTGATCAATCGCTCCTCGCTCGGAGCCCTAGGGCAAGCAAGCAGTAATTGTCATTGTCATCTCAATACGGACGAAACCAAAAGCAATAGAGCGGTCCGTCTATAATAAACGGGCGAAGCAGCTTTGCGCATATCGCAAGCTCGGCTACTTCGCCCTTCTAGATTTTGAGCATCTAAGAATACCGCTTAACGATTTCCTTACCCTTCCATTGCCCCTCTTTACTTCGGCTTCTTGAACAACTCGTCCTTCACACCCGTGTTCGCCTTGAAACTGTCTATCGTGAACTCGAACGACTGCCCCATGACACTCTGCTGCATGCGCGATGGCATAAGGTAGCCGCCATAATCCTTATAGTCTAAGAAATCCGAGGCCTGTTCGATAGGTCCGTTCGGGGTTTTCACCGTTTTCACCTCGCGGAACATCAAAAAGTCGTCCACGCCGAAGTATTGGAGCATCGGACTTCCCGAAGCGCTCGAAAAACTCACTTCGTAATAGTCCTTCCCCTTCAGGTTTTTGATTCCGTTGACCGTTGCGGTGAGTCCGGCTGCCTTGTATTGGCCATACAGATTGAAAATAGCCTCTTCTTTCATCGCTTCCAATTGTTCTCCGCTTAAATCCATTGAACCTTGCGGGCTTACTGACCAACCATGCTCTCCGTCGAATCCCTGTTGCTGCTTGAACATCCCGACCGCTTCCGTTTCGGCGTAGAGTTTGTTCGGCGATTTCTGGACGACCTTGAGCTTCATATCCATGTTCTGGACTTTGCCGCTCATCTCCATCGTCCGATCCTTCATCGCCTTCTGCTTCTCAGCGCCGACAGTCTTTGCAATGAATTTTGCAAAAATTTCATCGGCGGTGATCGTGATGGCGGCGGCCGGTTTTTCAACGACGATGTTGCCGTCTTCATCATAGACATCGATGGGACCGAACTTCGCGAGATTCGTCTTCACATCTTTTCCGGAGCCGACGACCGTAATAAGCATCGTGGTCGGCTTTATGAAAGTCTCCGCAGCGTGCTGCACGTCGTCAGCGGTAACTGCATCCAGCCGCTTGAGGTACGTTTTGTAGTAGTCTTTCGGAAGATTGTATCGCTCGATATTGATGGCGTCATCGGCGATAGTGCTCGGTTCTTCAAGCCCCCTCACAAAAGCGCCGCTCAAGTAGTTCTTCGCCATCTGGAGTTCTTTCGCATCGACCTTTTCGTTCCGGATGCGGTTCAGTTCGTTGAATATTTCCGTGATCGCGCTGTCTGTCACCCCATTCTTGGTTGAAGTGAAGACGGTGAAATTCCCGATCAGCTCGTCGGGACCGGCGGCGCTGTAGGCGCCGTACGTGTATGCATGTTTTTCGCGCAGGTTAACAAAGAGCCGGAAGATGCCTCCGCCCAGGACCGTGTTCATCACTTCAACCGGAAGAACATCGGGCGAGGTTTTCTGCAGGTTGATCGTCTCGGAGACCCTGATCACCGACTGCACCGAACTGGCCCGGTCGACGAACGCGATGCGCGTCTTGTTGATGAGCTGAGGATTCTCGAACTTCGGCGAGGGGATGGTTCCTTCCTTCCAGGAGCCGAAGTATTTTTTCACCAGCTTTAACACATCACTCTTATCCACGTCGCCCACCACCGCGATAATGGCGGCGTTCGGCTTGAAGTACGTGTTATAGATCTCCATACACTTGTCGCGGGTGACCTTACCGACAGTCTCCTCCGTTTCGACCTCGCCGTACGGATGCTGAGCGCCGAACATGATCTTCTTCCGCACGACTTCTACAATCATGTTCGGGTCTGTCTTGCGGTACTGCAGACCGGATTTCGTCTGGGTAACGATTTTATCCAGTTCATCTTGCGGGAAGGTGGGATGGAGAGCGACATCCGAGAGTAGCTCGAAAAGCTTGTCCGTGTATTTCGAAAGCCCGGAGGCGTACACAGTCGTTCCGTTGGAGCCGACGTTGCCGCCGATGAGATCGACCTCTTCGTCCAACTGGTCTTTCGTCCTTGTCGTGGTTCCGCTCCGCAATAGCTGGCCCGCAATTTCCACGGCGCCGGCTGTTTCTTTCTCGAGGATCGGTTTTCTGTCGATGAGCATGCGGATGCTGACCGTGGGCAATTCCGTGTTCCGCACGATAATGACGCGTATGCCGTTCGGTGTCTTCGTCAGGTCATAGTCGGGGAATGCGACGGCGGGTGCCGGTCCGGGTCCCGGGACTTTGCTCCTGTCGAGCTGTGCGGGGGCAAGCGCGAACATCAACACTAAAAGCGCAAGCATTGAGATAAAAATCTTTTTCATTGTGATAGCTCCTTCTTTCTACTGTACTTTCGTTTTGGGTAAGTAGTAGAGAATAGTCCGGTTGTTTGCAGCGAGGTACTGTTTCGCCACACGCTGGAGGTCTTCCTTCGTTATCGCCATGAACTTGTCGATCTCGGAATTAATAAGGTTGGCGTCCCCGAAGAAGATATGGTAGTTCGCCAGCTCGATCGCTTTCCCCTGCATGGTGGAGTTTTTCTCGATGAACCCGGTTTCTTCCTGGTTGCGGATCTTCGTCAGCTCGTCGTCGGAGATGAGCGTGGTCTTCACTTTCTCGATCTCGTCCTGGATGCTTGCCTCGATGTCCTTGGGCGATTTGCCGAAGTTGGCAACGCTAAAGAAAAGAAATAACGAAGGGTCTTCGAGATCGAACGGAAAGGCCTGAAATGCGACCGCCGTCTTTTCCTTATCGACCAGACGTTTCGTGAGCCGGGAACTCTCACCTCCGGAAAGGAGCGTTGTCAGCATGCTCAGCGCATAATAATCTTTCGTTCCCTGTGCCGGCATATGGTACGCTTCGATGACCGCGGGGAGCTGGATATTGTCGAACACCGTGTCTCGCACCTCCGCCGTCTGCGGCGGCTCTGCGACTTTCGGCCGGTAGATGTCGTTCATTCCCTTCGGGATGTCGCCATAGTATTTCTCAACCATCTCTTTCGTCTTGTCGACATCGATATCGCCGGCGATAACGAGGCAAGCGTTGTTCGGCACGTAGAATGATTTGTAGAATTGATAGAACTCGTCGTGCGTTGCCTTGTCGATGTACTGGAAGGAGCCGATGGGCACCCACCGGTAAGGATGGACTTTATAGGCGTGCGAGAATGTCTGCTCGAGGATCGACCCGTACGGCCTGTTATCGAGGCTTTGCCGCCGCTCTTCTTTTACCACTCCCCGCTGAGTCTCGATGCCGATGGAATCGACTTTCAGATGAAGCATTCGCTCGGATTCCATCCACATTGCCAGCTCAAGCTGGTTGGATGGCGCCGTAATAAAATAAACGGTCTTGTCAAAGCTCGTGAAGGCGTTGAGCTCGCCCCCGGCGTTCTGCACCATCTTAAAGAATTCTCCGCGCGGGATGTTCGGAGATCCCTCGAACATGAGGTGCTCAAAGAAATGAGCAAACCCCGTCCTGTTGGGGTCTTCATTCTTGGACCCGACGTGGTAGACGACCACCTGCGAGACGATCGGTGCGGAATGATCCTCATGGAGAATCACATGAAGACCGTTGGGGAGGTTATACTCGACAAACTTGATGTTGACTTGTGCTACGAGCGCAGTGCACCCGAGGAGCAGAAGCAACAATCCTACATAGCGTTTTTTGAACACGGCGTCCTCCTGATGAATTTATTGAGCTTTACGAAAGGTTATCAATCCAGTTTCCCTGATAATCGGAGGGGATCGTTTGGTGAGAAACGTGAACATAGTACGATTATTCTCGTTGAACTTCAAGCTTTTCTGTCAGCG
>CAYYHS010000263.1:0-4684 GCA_964471785.1 uncultured Chitinophagaceae bacterium | reverse complement strand
CGGTCACCATCGACTCATCGATAGTTGTAAAGCCCTCGGTAATAATTCCGTCGACGGGAATCTTCTCCCCCGGCCTTACCCGGATCGTCTCGCCAACCGCCAGTTCCTCAATCTTGATTTCAATCTCAGCCTCGCCGCGAACCACCCTTGCCGTTTTCGGCTGTAGCCCCATCAACTTCTTGATGGCATCGGAGGCTCTCCACTTTGCACGAGCTTCGAGAAGCCTACCGAGCAGAATGAGTGTAACAATCGAAACCGCAGAATCGAAATAAACGGGGACTTCAGTCCTCCCCTGTCCAAGCCATTGGGGAAAGAGAACGGCAAACGTGCTGTAGACGTACGCAACGCCGGTCCCAACCGCGATAAGAGTATTCATGTCCGCTGCAAAGTGCTTGCCGACTTGCCAGGCCAGGGCAAAAAATCTCTTGCCCGAGACGAAAATCACCGGCGTGGCGGCAACCAAGAGCAGTCTATTAGTTTCCTCTGTCGATAAGGGATTCCATCGCGAGAACCACAATGTCATTTCCAGCATGCTCACAATCAGTACCGGGACCGAAAAGATGAGACTGAAAATGAAATCCTTTCGGAGTTGATCGTAGGCAACCTGTTGGTGGGAAGATCCCATCCCGCCGGCATCGCTTTTTTCCCCTTCGGCGGGCAAGAGAAGCTTGTAGCCCGCCTCCTCTACGGCAGCCGACAGACTGCCGAGATTGGTTTTTGTTGTGTTGAACGCCAGGGAGATTTTTTCGGTCGCGAGGTTAACGTCGGCTTTCGTTACGCCGTCTATCCTTTTGAGGGCCTTTTCAACCCTCAGTACGCAGCTGGCGCACGTCATTCCTTCGACGGGAAGACTTAACGTTGTGATTGTCGTATTATTCATTTTTCTGGAGAAAGAATCGCTGATGCTTCCTCTTGAGGGGATATCCGGAACCTTAGTTCATTGCGGTGAGTTTGTATCCGGCTTCCTCGACCGCATGCTCGAAGGCCTGCCGTGTAACTTTTGCTTCATCATACTGAACTCGCGCCTTTCCGATCTGCACTTCTTCAACAACAACGTTTGCGAGTTTTGCCAGTTCTTTCTTGACACTCATAACGCAATGGCCGCACGTCATTCCTTCAATTCTCAGTTCCTGCGATTTCATGCTGTCTCCTTCTTGTAAAAGTGTGTTTATCTGTTTCATAAAATAAATATACCACAATTCCCGGACGCATGCGTTATAGAATCTTCGGCTTTTGTTATACGATTGTAAGGCGGGGGGCGTTTATTGCACTTTGTCGAGCGGCTTCCGCTTGTTCTCTTTTATGGTCTTAAAATAGGAGGGGGTGAATCCCGTGGTTTTTTTGAATTGACTCGAGAGGTGTTGAACACTGCTGTAGCCCGTTTGATACGCTATCTCGCTCAGCGTCATCTCATCATAGACGAGGAGCTCCTTGACACGCTCGATTTTCTGCAGGATGATGTACTTCTCGATTGTCATATTTTCGATTGAAGAAAAGAGACTGGTCAAGTAACGATAGTTGTAGCCGAGTTCTTTCGCGATAATTGCTGAGTAGTTTTGAGTATGGACTTTTTCCGGATCGTCACGATGCACAGTTCTTATGATGAGCGTTTTGATCTGCTCGATCATCTTCTTCTTTTTGTCATCAATCAACTCAAAGCCGTTCGACTCCAGCACAGCGCGAATCTTGGTGAAATCCGGCTTCTTTTTCCATGCTACAACCACCTCCCCCAGCTGAATGCTCCGCACATCCAATCCAAGCCCTTGCATCTCCTCCTTCACGGTGCGTATGCACCTGTCGCACACCATGTTTTTGATGTACAGAGTCTCAGTGAGCGAGTCATGTGCGTCTTTTTTGTTTTTCATGTGTCGGCCTTTGGCGAATTTGTACGTAATGAGTTAAAATTACATGAATTCCGCGACACACACAAATAGTCACGCATGAATCTCTGACCTTCGATGTAACGATTAGTACCCTGCCCACTGATGACTGTTCATTGATCACTGTCTCTCCTTGCTTCCATTCAATCTCTTTCTTATTTTCTCTTACCAATTTTTTGAGAGAAACGCAATGTCCTTGATGGTGAGCATCTCCGGAATCCGCGGCGTCGTCGGCGAGTCTTTGACTCCCGAAGTTGTCGTCCGTTACGCAGCGGCGTTCGCAGAGTACTGCAATCGCGGCACAATCGTAGTCGGGCGAGACGGCCGGATCACCGGTTCGTCCATCGCGCACATTGTCACGTCAACCTTACTGCAGATGGGATGCGAAGTCGTCGCCATCGGCGTCTGCCCAACTCCGACAGTCGCACTCGCCGTTGAAAAGAAAAAAGCGGCCGGCGGAATTGCCGTGACGGCAAGCCACAATCCGATCCAGTGGAACGGTTTAAAATTTATCGCTCCAAACGGGATGTTCCTCGACGCGCTAGAGAACAAGAAATTCTGGCAGATTGCCGACCGGGGAAACTTCAGCTATGCCGCTTGGAACAAACAGGGAAAACATGCTGCGGCCGCTTCATTCATCGACGACCATATCAATGCTGTCCTCTCCCTTCCCTGCCTCCATCCCGAAAAGATCCGCACGAGAAGACTGAGGGTGGTCGTCGATTGTGTCAATGCAGCAGGAGGCGTTATCATACCAAAGCTCTTGCGCGAATTCGGCTGCGACGTGGTAGAGATGAACACCGATGTAAGCGGCATTTTTGCTCACACTCCGGAGCCGATCCCTGAAAACCTCACAGAACTCGCTGAGCGTGTCGTTCGGGAGAAAGCTGACGTCGGCATCGCAGTCGACCCGGACGTCGACCGCCTGGTCTTCATCGACGAAAAAGGAAAGCCGTTCGTCGAGGAATACACCATTGCTTCGGCCGTCAAGTTTGTCCTCGATGCAGAAAGGAAGCTGGGCAGGGCAAATCAGACCGTGGTGGTGAATCTTTCGACGACCCGCGCTGTGGATGATATCGCGGCGGTGTATGGCGCTTCTGTCGTTCGCACGCCGGTGGGTGAAATAAATGTTTCCTCGAGGATGAAAGCCGTTCACGCCGTTATCGGAGGCGAAGGGAGCGGCGGCGTAATTTTTCCTGCGGTCCACTACGGACGGGATGCGGCTGTCGGCATCGGGCTTTTTCTTCAGCTTCTTGTGGATTTTGGAGGAAAAACTTCCGAGCTTAAGTCAAGCCTCCCCCAGTATACCATCGTCAAGAGCAAGATTGAACTCGGCTCTCTTAAGCCCGACGTCATAGTATCCAAGTTAGCCCAGCATTACGCCAAAACGGAACGCACGAACAGCGATGACGGTTTGAAAATTGATTTCGCTTCATCGTGGGTTCACTTAAGAAAATCGAACACCGAGCCGATCATCCGCATTATTGCCGAGGCAAGAACGCACGATGAGGCGTTGGCGCTCGTCGAACGCTTCAAGAATGAGATCCTCGCATGATCATGGTGCATCCGGATTATTGATCATCACCCTACCGCGGGAGCCAGAAGAAATTGACACTTTGTAAAGTCACCGGCACAATCGTATCAACGCAAAAGAACGCTACGCTAAAGGACTACAAGGTACTCCTTGTGCGTCCGATTGACCTTGACGGCAGATCCATCGGGAAAGATATCCTAGCCATAGATTCAGTCGATGCTGGGGTCAACGACACAGTCCTGATCATCCAGGAAGGGGCCGGGGCGCAACAAGTGCTGAAAAGAAAAGACATGCCCGTCCATACCGTTATTATAGCGGTTGTCGACGGTCTCGATATAGCGATTCACTGAAGGTCTCAGGGGACCTCGCCTTAACAATTCAACCAGCAATGCTCGATCATCGATCGCAAACCGGGATCAATGTCCTTGACCTGCTGCGACTTTCCGCAATACCGGGCGTTGGGACCAACAGGTTGAGAGCGCTCATCTCGCATTTCGGTTCGCCGACAGCGGCGCTCGCGGCCTCGCCGGTAGATCTCGCGCGTGTCGAGGGAATCGAAAAGAGACTCGCCTCAACAATCGTTCATTTCGAGGGCGGCGGCTCCTTTGCAGAGGAGCAACTATCGCTTCTCAATAGAGCGAACGGCCGGATCGTTACGTTATGGGATGAGGAATATCCGGAGTACCTCCGAAAGATCTATGACCCACCCCCGTTCCTATTCGTCCGAGGGGCGATTGAGCAAAATGATCGCTTTTCGATTGCGATTGTTGGCACAAGACTTCCTTCCCAGTACGGCAAGCTCGCGGCGGAGCGGTTTGCTCAAGAACTCTCGGAGAAAGGAATCACCATTGTCAGCGGTTTAGCGAGGGGTATCGATACAATTGCACATTGTTCGTGTTTGAAATCAGGAGGCCGGACGATTGCAGTGATCGGCTCCGGTATCGATCTGATTTATCCTCCGGAGAATCTGCGGCTCGCCGAACAGATCGAGAACCACGGTGCTGTCGTATCCGAGTGTTACATGGGAGCAGCGCCCGACGCGGGGAACTTCCCCAGACGAAACCGACTCGTGAGCGGGATGACTCTCGGGACGCTCATCGTCGAGACTCCGGAAAATGGCGGAGCCATGATCACGGCCTCGACAGCGCTCGACCAAAACCGAGAACTCTTCTGCGTCCCCGGCAATATCACGGAAAAAAACAGTATCGGGACGAACCTTCTCATCCGCGACGGACGAGCCAAACTCGTCGTTACCGTCGACGACATCCTC
>CAYYHS010000262.1:0-4689 GCA_964471785.1 uncultured Chitinophagaceae bacterium | reverse complement strand
ATCGTTCTTATTCGACAGCCTGTTCCGCTTTTGTGTTTATGCGCGAAAGCCTGATCGAACAAAGAGCTCGTTCTTGAGGTAAAAATAAATCGTGGCGACTGATCTCTCTCATTCCGCCTGCAATCAGAAGAAGTTCCGTGACTCTTCAACGGAGGGATCATTCTGGATCGATGGAATTCATGGAGCGACAGCGGAGTAGCTCACAATAGCCCCGGCTTGAGAAGTCAACAGATAGAAAGTAGGGTTAAAATTCTGAAAAGGCAATATCGCGGGGGCACAATGGAATGGTGGTGTAATAGCTTAATAGAAATGGTGGAATGGTGGAATAATGGAATAATGGAATAATGGAATGGTGGGATAATGGAATAGTGGTATCCTGTAATCTTGTAATCCCGTCATCCTGATCCCGAACTTAGCCTCCTCTCTAAAAAATAAAATCCTGGCAGTCGGCTTTTTTGAATAGGCAGCCACCAGGATCAATATATAAACTCAGTGCGACCAAGATTTAATTGTACTCCGGTTTATCGGGGCCAGAGCCATCCGAACATGCCGGCCGTAAGCAGTGCGTAAATTAATCCGTCGACCGTCGCCTTGATGGTCGTGCTCCAGGGGCGGTTGTACCAAATCGACATTTGCCAGAGCGCTGCCGAGTAGCCGAGAAAAGTGGAGGCTCCGACAAAACGGAAGACATGAAGATACATCGCTCCGAACGGAAGTGCCCGCCCCGAGATGTAAGCTCCAAAAATGCTCATCACAAGTGTGTAAAGAAACCATCCAACAAGGTTCTTGACCATCCCCGTCTGACCTTTCGGGAATACATTCAAAATGAACACCGGTCCTTTGTTCCTCTTTTCTGCAAACTCTGGCGAGCTCATTTCCGCTCTGCTTGAAGGACGAGGAGCCATGTACTCCCCCGCCGCTATATCGAGCGAACGAAGCGCGTCCATCACTTTATCTTCATTGTGCAGCTTCGGATAGTCGCCCTTGTGCCACGGCGAGAACATATGGATGACAGAACTCACGAGAAAGACAAGCACAGAGGAAAAGAAGATGGGCAGGAGGAGCATGTGCAGCTGTGTCATGGTGATTCTCCTTTTGTTGTTTGGAAATGATTAATTCAGAGAAGCGTGAATTCTGATGATCCGTCCTTATTTCCGAAGAAGTATCGACACGACGGAACAAAATAAGTCAATTTGTTAGTTTTGTCAAGCTGGTTGCCTCTTTTACTCTGTCTTAATCTTAACCTCAATCTCAATCTCAACCGCAAACTCATCCCTCCCCCTGTTCATTTCATCCCCCAATTCTGTCGCTTCATCGGAAATACCTCAGTTTCGCGCAACTCTTCCATTATCTTGCGTAATGAAATCAAGAGTCATTCACCATCACAAATCGAGGCCAACCATGATACACAAAATATTGACGCTTCTGCTCGTGGGATTCGCCGGACTGAGCATTTCCGTTGCTCAGGATAAGGTTAAAGAACTTGAGGGAACTCTTCAACAGAATCCGAACGACATTCCGACTTTGATCGCGCTCGGAACAATCTACCACGGTCAGGCAGTTGCCGGGAGCGAGGACGCAGTCGAAAAGGGCTTCGCTTGTTTCGACAAAATTCTCCAAATAGATCCGTCGAATGCCGTTGCGTATGTATATCGCGGGAGTCTGTGGACGCTCCGCGGACGCGATGCATGGTGGCCATTCACCAAAGCAAAGGATGTCGACAAAGGCGTCGATGATATGGACAAGGCCGCGGACTTAGCCCCAAACGATGTGACCGTCCGGATCGTCCGGGGAATCAACAGCACCAACCTCCCATCGATGTTCAGACGCCTGCCAGTCGCACTGAAAGATTTTGAGTTCCTGATGAACGACCCTCGTTTTGTTCATTTCGATGCCCACCTTCAAGCGACGATTTATTGCTGGGCAGGAATCGCATACAAGAACGACAGCCAGCCTGCGAAGGCAAAAGAGCTTTTACAGAAGGCGATCTCGGCAGATCCGAATTCCGACATGTCGCGAAGAGCTGAAAACGAACTGAAACAACTTTCGTAACGCAGTCACGGAGAAGATCACAATGCATTCACTCGTACAGACAGAAGACCTCACGAAAACTTACAAGCTCGGTAAAACGGAGTGCCCCGCACTTCACAATCTGACACTTGCAATAGAAGAGGGGGAGTTCACGTCGATCTCCGGCCCGTCGGGAAGCGGTAAGACAACACTCCTCAACCTTCTCGGACTTATCGACTCCCCGACCGGCGGCCGCGTCTACCTGGAAGGATTGGAAGTTAAATACAACGGGCTGACCAATCTGCATAAAGTGCGGCTTGAAAAGCTTGGATTCATTTTCCAAACCTTCAATCTCATCCCTGTTTTGTCTGCGTATGAAAATGTCGAGTACCCTCTTCTTCTCACGAAGAAAACATCGGCCACGCGGAAGGAGCTCGTCGAACGGGCGCTGAAGGACGTCAAGCTGTGGGAGTACCGGCAGCACAAGCCGAATGAACTCTCCGGAGGTCAGCGCCAACGCGTTGCGATTGCACGAGCGCTGGTCAACAGCCCGAGAATTGTCCTCGCGGACGAACCGACAGCGAACATCGATTCGGCAACCGCATCCGAAATCCTGGACCTCATGCAAACTCTCAACGAAGAGGAGAAAGTAACGTTTCTTTTTTCAACCCACGACCCGCTCGTGTTGAAATATGCCAGGAGAGTAGTGAAACTTCATGATGGCATGATTGTCAACGGACAACAGTAGAAGAAAAAAAGGAGATCGGCACATGTTCAAATTTCTTAAACTCGCAACGAAAAACGTCTTCCGCAACCGCCGCCGAACGATCATTACGGGCCTGGTGCTGATCTTCGGGGCAACTGCCCTGATTCTTGCCGGCGGGTTCATCTCTTTTTCCTTCAGGGGATTGAGTGAATCGACGATCCGCGGGCAGTTGGGGCACATCCAGCTCTTCACAAGCGAAGCGCTTCAACGCGAAGAAGAACGGCCCCTCGAGCTCGGCATTGACAGTGTCGAGGCGTTAAAGAAGATTGTTATCAGCCAGAATCACGTTCGCTTCAGCATGGCCAGAGTGGAATTCATGGGATTGATATCGAACGGCGACAAATCCGCTGCTTTTCTCGGGCGAGGTGTTGAACCGGAGAAAGAGACGAAGCTGGCCGGCTTTGCGTTGGCAGTCGACTCGGGGAAATTCTTGGGAGAAAATCCGGCCAATGCACAGGAGAATGAAGTGATCCTCGCGAAAGGATTGGCAAGATCGATGAAAGCGAAGATCGGCGAGTATCTCACGTTGATGACAACAACCTCCAAGGGGGCGCTCAATGCAATGGACGTGAAGGTCGCCGGTATTTATTCCACCGGCATCCCCGAGTACGACGAACGCGCTTTGATGGTCAGCCTTCAGACCGCACAGCAGCTCCTCAACTCTCAAAAGGTTTCCAAGCTCGTCGTCGTTCTGGACGAGACCGACAAGACGGAAGAAATAGCAACCCGTCTCGAGAAGCTGCTTCCCGGAATCAAGGCAAAGCGCTGGTTCGAAATGGCAACATTCTATAAAGCAGTGGTCAGTCTCTACAATGCCATCTTTGGATTTCTTGGTGTCATTATCTTTGTCATCGTGGTGCTGAGCAGTTCGAATACGATGATGATGTCTATTTTTGAAAGGACAAAAGAAATCGGGACCCAGCTTGCCGTAGGAACCTCACCTCTCAGGTTAATGGTCAATTTTCTTTACGAGGGACTGATCGTCGGCGCATCCGGGGGAGGTGTCGGCCTCATCATCGCCTACCTCTTTGCAAGCTTGATCAACGCCTCAGGGATCACGATGCCTCCGCCCCCGGGAAGCACGCGGGGATACCCCCTCTTCGTAGATTTTGTTCCGTTACAATACCTCGGTGTCTTCCTTCTCATCGCAGTAACAACAGTGGTAGCAACGATTTTTCCTGCATACAAAGCATCGCGCCTGAAAATTGTCGACGCACTCGGACATGTTTGATCTCAATGGAGAACATTATGTTTAAAAAGGTAAAATATCTCGTAAGCTCAATTGTCATCACTGCCGGGTTCATTCAGTTGTTCGGACAATCCAACGCCCCCAAACTAACCGGAGATGAAATTCTGCAGCTCTCCGATCAAAACCGGAACGGCTGGAATTCCTACTCGGTCACCACCACCATCCTGAACTATGAGGATAGCGAGTTGAAGGAGGAAGGTGTGTTCGACGTGAGTGTTAAAGGAATGGACAAAACACTCGTAAAATTTATGAATGCTGATGTCAAGGGACAGTACCTCCTCATGGTCGACGACGATATGTGGATCTACATGCCGAACACCCGCAAGCCTATCCGGATCACTCCGTTGCAGCGGCTGATGGGGAACGCCTCAAACGGCGACGTCGCCCGTACTCGTTACGCGGAAGACTATGCAGCGAAGTTCTTGCGGGAAGAGCCGGTAAACGGTAAACCGTGCTACGTTCTCGAGCTCAACGCAAAACGGGACGGGGCAACATACAAAAGAATTGAATATTGGGTGGAAGAAGAAACAAAACGGCCGAAGAAGGCAGAGATGTATCTGATTTCAGGAAAGCATTATAAGTCGATCGTCTTCGACCGCTACGAGGAAACCGAGGGAAGGACGCTGCTTACTCAAATGACGATCACCGACCGCCTCCGTGAAGG
>CAYYHS010000261.1:0-4694 GCA_964471785.1 uncultured Chitinophagaceae bacterium | reverse complement strand
GGCTTGCTTAACTGGCAGCGCGCCGTGCGCGATCTTCTCCCTGAGTGTTGTGCCAACCAGGCATTCCATCACGATGAACTGCTGTTCGTTATCTTCCTCGATGGCATGGATCACGCAAATATTGGCATGATTCAAACCGGCAGCAGCTTGCGCCTCCTGCAGGAAGCGGGACCGGTCCTGCTCAGAAATTTTACTGTGCGACGGAAGAAACTTCAGAGCAACCGTGCGCTTAAGTTTGATATCTTCGGCCTTATACACCACTCCCATACCCCCCTCGCCGAGTTTCTCAAGAATTTTGTAATGAGAAATTGTCTGGCCGATCATTAACTTACTTTCCTTTCATCATTTCGAGATACTCCGGCTCTTCGCGGATGCTGTCAAGGTCCGGATCGCGCTTGATCCACTCATGAAACCCGTATCCCGATGAGAGAGCTTTTTTCAAAGTGTGAAGCGCGGCGGCTTTGTCCCCGACATTGGCGTAAAAACATGCAGCATTATAAAACATGAGCGGATCGTTCGGACTTAACTCTATTGCCCGCGCTGCCTTAATTTTCGCCTCCTCCATTCGCCCCGATCTCACCAATGCAAGGGCGAAAAAGATATGGGCACGAGCGTCGTCCGGATGGAGTGACAGGTACCTGGGAAACATTGTCATCGACTCCTCAAGCCAATGGCTGACGTTTTCCTTTTCTTCCAAACGACTATAGCAGAGCAGGACGTCGCCGTACGCAGTATAAAAATCGGGATTGATCTCAATGACTTTTCGAAAAAGGTCCGCCGCTTCACGAATGCGGTCTGTCGTAAAATACGTTCGCCCGAGTATCCAGTATGCGGTGTGATTGCTCGGGTTGAGCTCGATGGCTTTCTTGCTCGATTCTAACGCTTCGTCGTGAGATTTCTTGTAAAGATACACGAGACCGAGCGCGGAATAGGCCTCGGATAAAGAGGGGTCGTACATCAGGGCTTTGAGCCCGGCATCCAGTGCTTTATCGAGTAGAGTATCGTTTCTATCGAATTGCTGGTAGAGATGTGCGTACGCCTCGCTCATGCCTGCATACGCATCGGCATACCGGGCATCATACTCAATAGCCTTCTGAAAAAGTTCGACGGCAATCTGCACGCCATTTTTGGTGAATCGATACAAGGAGTCCCGGGCTCTCAGATTGCAGTCGAATGCCTGAGCGCTCAATGTTGGCCGCTTTGTGAGTACAACCTGCTCCTTCGGAGTCAGTTTTACCATCAAGGCGTCGACGATTTGCTTAGAAACTTTTTCTTGAATATCAAACACATCTTCTAGCTTCCCTTTGTAGGTCTCTGCCCAGAGCTGGGCATCGGCTTCTACATCGACAAGCTCGACGGCAATCCGGAGGTTGTCCTGAAACTTTCTGACGCTTCCCGCTAAAATATATCGTGTGCCGAGTTCTCTCCCGATCGCCTTCGCATCTTTCGTCGACCCCTTGTAGTGCATCGATGTTGTCCGTGGTACGACGCGGATGTCTTTCAACCTCGACAGGTTGATGATCAATTCTTCCGTGAGGCCATCGCTGAAATAGTCGCTTTCTTTGTCCGGACTGATATTGCCGAAGGGGAGCACTGCGATCGCTTTTGCCTGCGGCTGGGACGCCGTGCTTTCGATGGCGCGTCGGGTTTCATGAAATGCCTGGAGGACTTCATCCATAGCCTGGTAACGCTGCGGCCGGGCTTTCGCGAGCATTTTCTTAATTAGATCGTCCACCTGATGCGGAATTTTTCTGTCCATCAAACTTGGGACCGGTGGATCCTCGTTGACGATCAAGTAGAGAAGGCCGGCCTCGTGTTCCGATTTAAACGGCAGGTCGGCGGTGAGTATCTCATAAAGCACAACTCCGAGAGACCAAATATCCGAGCGCTGATCGGCCGCTTCACCGTGAGCTTGTTCGGGTGACATATAGGACAAGGTTCCCAGCGAGGTACCCGTTCTCGTCAACCCGGAACTGCTTTTGAGTTTCGCGATACCGAAGTCCATAATCTTCAGCTTCCCGTCGTTCGTCAGCATCACATTTTCCGGCTTGATATCACGATGGATGATGTTCTTGCCATGGGCAGCCTTTAATCCTTCTGCGATCTGCGATGCCCACTCAATCGCCTGATGCACGGGAACACCCGTTCCGGATTTAAGGTTCGTCATGTATTTCTTCAACGTGGAGCCTTCGAGGAATTCCATCACCAGGAACATTCCGTCTTCCTGCTCATCAATTTCGTAGACGTTGAGGATGTTTGGATGATTGAGGGCCGCTGTTGCTTTTGCCTCTTGCAGGAATCTTGCCTTGCTGTCACTCGAAGCGGAGAGGTGGGAGGGAAGGAATTTTATCGCCACCATCCGATCGAGTTTTAGATCCTGGGCTTTGTAGACGACGCCCATACCGCCCTCGCCGAGTTTCTCGATAATTTTGTAGTGCGAAATTGTTTGCCCGATCATATTGCGCTGCTCCTTCCCCTCCCGCCAAAAGACGGCGGGATCCGCAAAATCACCTCCACTCGCTGGATATCGCTCGTGGGTGATTTTGGGACCTCGCCGAGTTTCTCGATAATTTTGTAGTGCGAAATTGTTTGCCCGATCATACGACGCGTCCGTGCTTTTAAATGATTAAAGGTTGTGATTGACCAGTTTTTGAAACCGCGGATTGGAACGAAGCGTGGTCCACGTTGGGTCAATCTTCAACAACGCGGCAGAAACCTCCGATGGGATTGACAGTAAGCGCTCGAGGGTATCGATCGCTTTTTCCTGTTCTCCTGTCATCGCATAAATCTTTGCAAGGTCCACGAGGCGGAACGATCCGCGCCAAGCTTCTTTTTCAATCGGAAGTAGCTCAACTCCGCGCAACCCGTCACGGACGGCCTCTTGTGTGCGGCCTAATCCGGCGTAGACAATGCCGAGACTGCTGTAAATGCGTTCGTCTTCGCCTAGCCTTTTTTGTTCCCGTTCCAGGAAAACTCTTGCACTGTCGAAATATTTCCTCGCGGTCGCTCCGTCACCGTGCGCCGCTTCAAGTTCTGCCCGAAGAAGCGTAGAGGGATAGTATTGAAACTGACTGTTGATATCATCGGCAGAACTCCTCCGGACCAAAGCGCTTGCTGCACTCTGGAAATTTCCGTCCAGCGATTCAACAACAAAACTCATATACGCCAATATCTGATCCGACCCTTCGTCTTTCGAGTGACGACGGCCTTCCTCCAAGACTTGCCGCGCGCCGTTGATGTCTCCTTTCCAAAGGAGGAGATTTTTCATCTCCTCCCAATAGCACAGCGAGACATCCGGCGAAAGTTCGATCGATTTGTCGTAGTAGGTCTCGGCTTCTTCGTACTCACGCTCAAGCATGAGCGACTCCGCAAGTTGGCGAATAACATCCGACGCCCGGGGATTTCCGGCGATTGATTTCTTGAACGATTCAACGGATCCGCGCATATCGCCTTGACGACGCCGCACTGCCGCAATGCCGTAGTAAACATTTGAATTACTTGGCCTGTATTTCAACGCCAGCGCGAATTCATCCAGCGCATTTTTATAATCGAGCTTTCCATGGTAATAGTACCATCCCATGGCCTCGTGCGCTTCTGAGAGCTGCGGTGAAAGTTCAAGTGCCTTTTCGGCGGCCAACCGGGATTTTTCATCCCGGCTTTCCGTGTGGTCGTAGAAGAACCAGTACATATTCGAATGGACGAACGAGAGTTTGGCAAAAGCTGCTGCAAACAATGGATCGATACGAATCGCACGATCTAATAACTGAGTCGCAATTTCATAGTCCGATTTTGAGATGCTTCGGTCCGAATATTCAATTGCCTGAAGATAGCAATCGTAGGCTTCAGAGTTTTCGGTGAGGGAAGTCTCGAGAGAGGTCTTTTCGGTTTTTGCCAATGCGACATCCAAGGCACCGGCGACTCTGCTCGCAATGTCCGATTGCAATTTAAATGCACTCGACAAAACCGATTCCATCGACTCCGACCATGTTTGTGTTCCATCTTCAATCCTGATAAGAGTCGGATTAACGCGCACGTGCGTCTCACCATCGAGAGTTTCCCAGCGGACTGTGCCTTGCAAGATGTAGCTGACCCCCAACTCTTCCCCAATTTGCTTAAGCGATTTTGCCGTTTTCTTGTATTGCGCGGCGCTTGATCGCGCGATAACGCTAAGCCCGGAAAGTCCCGATAACCGGCTGGTTATTTCGTCTGTCATTCCATCGACAAAGTAGTCCTTGTCGTTCGGTCCAAGGTTCTCGAAAGGAATAACGGCAATGATCTTCTTATCATTCCTCCCGCCGGCCCTTGAGGCAATGAAATCCTTAACGATGAAGATCGCAGCAACGAGAACAATCGCAGCAACCACCACTGCGAGAACTCTCTTTGATGGCAACCTGCTCGCCGGGCTTGGCGCTGCCGGGGCCGATACGCTTAACTCTTTTGGATTGGGCCGCTGCAATACTTGCGTGCGTACGACTCTCGTCGATTCTTTCTTCAGCCGGCGAAGATCAACGATAATTTCGGACATCGATTGGTACCGGTCCTCCGGATCTTTCTCCAGAGACTTCTTCAGAATATGGAGCAATTCAGGGGGGATATCTTGTCGGAATTTAGAGACATCTTCAGGTTCCTCATTGACGATGGAGTACATCATTGCCGCTTCGTGTTCACCGCGGAACGGGGTCCTGCCGGTAGTC
>CAYYHS010000260.1:0-4696 GCA_964471785.1 uncultured Chitinophagaceae bacterium | reverse complement strand
CGCGCGGCGAAATCGTCGACGGCTAGTTCCGTTTGTCAGTGAGCGCCGAAGGCGCCATCACGCCAGAGGCGTGTCTTGAGCAACTGGTTAGGCGGTGAACAATTGCTTTTCCCTTCTATCAGGTGCCGGTAGTAACAGAATAGCTGTAGGGATTTTTCAGGTAGACACCTTTTAGGGAACGGACAGTGTTATTAATGGTTATTTTGTATGTTGTGTTCCGCTGCATTTGTTGCACATTCGGAACTACAGTAATACTTTGATAACCGCCGCCATTGGAATTGAGCGAAAGGTTAAAAGATATACCAGGCGAAATAGAAATAGACGAACGTATCGACGAGGTATCGATGAAAGCATTAAAACTAAAGAATATGTCGCTGATTACCTCAAACCCGCCAGGCCCGGTATAACTTGACCAGCCAGCACCGGACACTTCAAAAGGTTGAGTCGCAAAAGAGAATTGGTATGGAGCCTTTGTTAAAAGCCCATTTACATCTTTAGCACCAGCTGCGACAGTTACTGAATATTTTGTATCGAAGAGCAGCGTGTCGCTCGAAACAAAATAGGCTATTGTCGAGTCGTTTGAATAGTAGTATGGATAATTTAAAACCCAGCGACCAGCAACGGGCGGCGAAATTTGGATTTTATCGAAGAACGTGGAGTCGATATTACTGTTCAAATTGAGGATGATAGGGCTAAATGACCCAGGATTGATTCCATCGGGATAATTGGAAGAAGTTGGAGAACCGCTATACGCGCGAAATTGAGGCTCCGGCGTGTATGAAAAGATGTACGGTGCACTCAATCTGTATCCATGAATATCAAATAAGGTTGTATCGACAGTAACGGTATACACCTTAGTTGCAAGATATTTATAACCTAAACCGAAAATCAGCACGTTGCTCAGACCGGGAATATAATTGTAATTTATAAGGCTTAAAGGATAAGAAATATTGTTGGATGTCAAGCGAATGCTACCGTTAGTTGTATTTAGGTTAAAGACGTCCATAAGTTTGTTGAATTGAATAACTATCTGTGGATTAGATAGTGAGTTGGACACATCATCATTAATAAATGGACCCACTGCTCCATTCGCAGGATTTGTAAAGATAACTTTTGGTTTAACATTAGGGTCACTTAATGAATCTGCAGAATAGTAGTAATTATTAGTCACAGGGCTATTAGGAGTATCTTTACAGCCAACAAATATAGACAATTGAATCAATAGCAATACGTAACTGGGAATTTTCATTTTATCATCTTTTTATATTCGTGAATGTGTTTTTTCACCGCCTAACGGACCGGAGCTAAGCTGCGGCGGCGAACAGCTAGTTCTATGCAGTTCGTTGCGCGGACGTATCTGTTGCTCACATCAATTCCGGCATACTGTCGCGCGGCGAAATCATCGACGGCTACTTCCGTTTGTCAGTGAGCGCCGAAGGCGCCATCACGCCAGAGGCGTGACTTGAGCGACTGGTTAGGGCGCATTTTTTTATTTCATCAATATCATCTTCTTGATTGACACAAATGCTCCCGCGCGCAAACGGTACATGTACACACCGCTTGACAAGCTGCCTGCATTGAAAACAGCTGAGTGTTCTCCCGCATCTTGACGTTCGTTGAATAACTCCTGGACATTCCTCCCGAGGATATCATAAATTGTTAACGAAACAAAACTTGTTACGGGCAAGTGATAACTGATCATAGTAGTTGGATTGAATGGATTCGGGTAATTTTGCTGCAAAGAATAGTTTTGAGGATTTTGAATTGGTTGCACTGATATTACTTTTGTTATTTCTGACAGAGGACGGCGGAAAATACCACTTTGCGTTGCTGCAATTGCGTACGCATTGCTTGCCGCAATGGAGAAGATTTGAGCCTTCGGCAAACCGTTACTCACTTGAGCCCAATCCGTTCCATTGTTGGTTGATATGTAAATGGAGCCCGTGTCTGTCCCAAAAAAGAGGTTTCCGTTATTTGCTAACAGTGAGACGATTAGCAAATCGTTCGTCAGACCATTAAATACTTGTGTCCATGTTGATCCTGTATCCGTTGAAAGATAGACCCCGCTGGAGTGAATTGAGCCGGCGGAAGTAAAGATTCTTGAACCGCTGACTGCCAATGAAGTGGTGATGTCGAAATTGGGGTTCTGTTGCCAGTTTGACCCATTATTGGATGATCGATACAACCCAAAAGTATTCCCGACGAACAAAGTGCTATCGCTAATAACGAGAGCCCTTGTGCCCAATCCAGCTAAACCAACGGACTTCCATGTAATCCCTTCGTCGATGGAGAGGAATGGGCCATCGTTAAAGCCCGCCGCCAAGACATTCTTGCCTCTGCTGGCAAGCGAAGTGATATTTGTTGTTGATAAACCGGATTGGGACCAAGTAGATCCCTCATTCGTGGACAAGTATATTCCTGCTTCAGTTCCTGCAAAGATAGTTGAGTTGTCAATATCAAAGCAAACGTAGGACTTGCTCAAACCGAGTTGTGTCCAGGTTGAACCTTCGTTGGTTGAAAGAAATCCACCATTACCCCAGGTTCCGGCAAAAATATTTACTCCATCACTAACGAGGGATCGAACGTCAGGGTTTGTCAAACCGATGTTTATTTCGGTCCAGGTTGTTCCATTATTGTCTGATAGATATACACCTGCATCAGTTCCTGCAAAGACTTCGCCATCGGTGACTGCCAAAGACCAAACGATAGAATTAGGCAAACCGTTGCTTACTTGCGACCAACTTTGCCCGGCGTTAGCGCTGATGAGCACTCCATGACTGTAACTTGCGGCATAAAAATTTGTCCCACTTACTGCAAGGAAGCGAATGTTTGAATCTGGAATCCCAATATTTTCTTTTTTCCATGTATCTCCTTGATCCGTCGAAAGAAGGATCCCATCGCTTCCGCTTCCCGCCAATATGTTTGAGCCGTCAGACGCAAATGTGTAGACATTATGGACTTGCGACGGCGGTGCCGTCCACCTCCAACTTTTCCCGTAGTCAGATGAAACATAAATCCCTTCAACTGTTCCAGCAAAAACGTTTGTGCCAACGATTGTGAGACCATCGACTTCCCAATTCCCTATCCCATTTGTTACGTCGATCCAGGAATTTCCATTATCATGAGAGAGGAAGACTTTGCCGTAGGATCCTGCAAATAGGTTTGTATCATAAGCCACAAGAGAATAAATGGGCCAGTTGCTAAGATCTGAATTCACGTGATGCCAATTCGTGCCATTGTTCGTTGAAAAGTAAACCCCCGCGCCGTAAGTTCCGGCAAAAATATTGGTTCCAGCAAATGCAAAACAGAGAATGTTACCGAGTTTTAAATCTGACTGTGTCCAATTCGAGCCGCTATTTGTTGATAGAAACACACCTCCGCTTGTGGTCCCAGCGTAAACGTTTGTACCATTATTCGCGAGGGCATGAACATGACCGCCCGCTAGTCCAACATTTGTCTGCACCCATTGACCTGATGACGCAGGAGCTATCAATAATGTGAATGTGCAGATGATAAATAATTGTTGAAGTGTGGCTTTCATATTGAATGTCCTTTCAGTGTACAGAAAAATGCGACCTAACGGACCGGAGCTAAGCTTCGGCAGCGAAGAGCCAGTTCCATGTAGTTCGCTGCGCGGACGTATCTGTTGATCATATCATTCTCGGCGAACTCTCGCGCGGCGCATTTGTCGACGGCTGGTTCCGTTTGTCAGTGAGCGCCGAAGGCGCCATCACGCCAAAGGCGTGACTTGAGCGACTGGTTAGATTGCCATTTGAAGATACTAGCCACTTGACTCTATGTCAGATTTGACATATATTGATTCTGTATGATATCTGCTGATAAACCTTTGGTATGGCTTCACGGCGAAGTCAAAACGCCTCCATTTTCGAAAGCCGGACGTCTGGAAGCTGGCTTCTTGTTACGTCGACTTCAAGGTGGTGAGACGCTTGGTTTACCATGGTCTCGACCAATGCCCTCGATTGGGAGTAGATGCCATGAGTTACGCATTAACGATGAAAATACCAATTGGCGAATTGTTTATCGAATTGACGTCGATGTTATTATCATTTTAGAGGTATTCCGGAAGCAAACCCAGCGCACACCGCAAGTAGTGATAGAAAGATGCAAGAAAAGAATTCAAATGTACGATAGTATTTAAGGAGGAAACTATGAATAAATCCAAAAGACAGCGATTAGAAGCGAAAGGATGGAAGGTAGGAAATGTTCGCGAATTCCTCTCTCTTTCTCCTGAAGAGGCTGAATATGTGGAACTTAAACTCACTTTGAGTAAGGATCTCCAAAATCGTCGTCGATCGTTAAAGCTGACTCAGCATCAAATGGCAAGACTCTTAAAATCAAGTCAATCGCGAATCGCAAAAATGGAAGCAGGTGATCCTTCTGTGTCCATTGACTTATTAGTCCGCTCTCTGCTTACTCTCCGCACCCCCAGAAAAGCTCTCACTCGTACTCTGTCCCCTCAGTAACAAAGACAAATGGCAACCTAACGGACCGGAGCTAACCTGCGGCGGCGAACTGTCGCCGCAACCAAATCCAGTCCGCGCGAGGCACGTCCCGTCCGATTGTAGCTATTTGTTTCGCGCGTGATAAATCGTCGACGGCTAGTTCCGTCAGCTTGAACCGCTGGTTAGGCTGGCGACAGATATTTTCTACTTCTTGCGAAAGCTCAGCCATTCTC
>CAYYHS010000259.1:0-4733 GCA_964471785.1 uncultured Chitinophagaceae bacterium | reverse complement strand
GAAAACAACTAATGCCGGTGCAGCATGGTCAAGCCAAACAACGAACACATCAGCCAACATCAACGGAATCTATTTCCTCAATACTTCAACTGGCTGGTTTGTCGGTGATGGCGGCGTTATCAAAACTACAACCGACGGCGGTAACAGCTGGACTTCCCAGAACTCAACTACAGCAGATAATCTGCAGGCCGTTCAGTTTATCGATGGGAATACTGGATGGGGAGTAGGAGGATCGGGACAGGCGACAATTTTGAAAACAACCAACGGTGGAACGACCTGGACGTCTCAAAACCCAGGGTACGGTCAACTCTTTTCTATTTCGATGGTGAGTTCGAGCATCGGCTGGGTTGTTGGCTCTGGAGCGATTTATAAAACGACCGATGGCGGCACATCATGGAATTCTCAAATGAGTCCTTCAAACATACTGTACTCAGTAATTTTTGCCGATGCAAATGTAGGAATGGCAGTGGGCGGATATGGTAGCACCTATTCAACCACGGATGGGGGCGCCAATTGGATAGCAAGACCGAACATCGTAGGCAACTACCGTTGTGCGCATGGCATGAATTCTTCAACAATATGGGTTGTTGGAGACAATTCGAATATTTACAAATCGACAGACGGCGGATCAACATGGATAAAGCAGCTAACGAACGTTAATAGTAATTTTTACGCTGCCGAGTTTTTGGATATGAATAACGGTTGGGTAGTTGGAGACAACGGCACGATTCTCCACACATCGAGCGGCGGCGTCGTTTTGGTTGGGGATAAACCGTCGGCGGTCGTGCCCACTCGTTACGCACTGCTGCAAAACTATCCGAACCCATTCAATCCGACGACAACAATATCTTTTGCCCTTCCCTCCGCCGGTTTTACATCACTAAAAATCTACGATATCGTAGGTAGGGAGGTAGCGACGCTGGTTTCCGAAGAAATGTCGGAAGGAAGCCACTCGGTGCGATGGAATGCTTCAACAATGGCGAGCGGAATCTATTTTTATCAACTCCGATCCGGAAGCTATGTCGCGGTAAAGAAACTGGTGTTGATGAAATAGTTGATGGTACATAACGCGGAAAGAAACCGCGTTAAATAAAAAGGCTGGCGCGTAAGAGCGACCAGCCTTTTCATTTTTTTATCGAATCGTCCGATAGGGAAGATGAGAGCTCAACGATCAGATCTCTCTGTTCACCATCGCCTTCTTCAATTGAGAGATGTGCCAGGTAATGTTAATTTCTTTCGGACATGCTTCGATGCAGTTGAAAATTGTGTGACAGCGCCATACTCCGTCCTGTGTATCGACAAGGTCGAGTCGCTCGTCTCCCGCCTCATCCCGAGTGTCGAAGGCGAAACGGTAAGCCTTGAGCAATGCCGCTGGTCCAAGATAATTTTCATTGGTCCAGAGGGAGGGACAGGATGTCGAACAACATGCGCACAGAATGCACTTGGCAGATTCGAAGAGTTTCTCTGCATCTTCGTTGCTCTGCAGCCGCTCGGTTTCCGGCGGATTGGTCTTTGAAATCAGGTACGGCTTTACAAGCTCGTATTTCTTGTAGAAATCGGTCAGATCGACGACGAGATCCTTGATGACCGGCATGGAGGGAAGGGGTTCGAGCGTAACAATCTCACGGAAATCCAGATCCTTCAATAAAATTGAACACGCGAGCCTGTTTCTGCCGTTGATCCGCATTCCGTCCGAACCGCATACGCCGTGGGCGCAGGAACGCCGGTACGTCAGCGTTCCGTCCAACGAACCTTTGATCTTTTCGAGTACGTCCAGGACACGCCACGATTCATCGACCTCGTCGACGAGGAACTCCTGGTAGTGCGGCATCGTGTCCGTCTCGGGGTTGTATTTTTGTATACGAAAAGTTACTTGCATCGCGGTTTCCCTTCGACAGGTGTCCGACACCTGCGTTAGTTAAGTTGTCGTAGTTTTAAAAACTGGCACACAAGCTTATTCATGAGGCGTCGGACGCCTCGGGATTCTAATACACTCTCTCCTTCGGCTGAAACTTCGTCACGACGACCGGTTTATAGGAAATTTTCGGGTGGCCGGCGTTAAAGTGAATAAAGCTATGCTTAAGCCATTTCTTATCGTCCCGTTTGGGGTAATCCACCCGTGCATGGGCTCCCCGGCTTTCCTGGCGATTGAGGGCCGAAACGGCGATCGTCTCCGCGGTTCCAAGAAGATTTCGCAACTCAATGGCCTCCATCAGTTCAGTATTGAATCTCTTGCCGTGGTCGGCGATAGAGATTTTCTTGTAACGGCTTCTGAGTTCGTGAATATCCCCGACAAGCTCCTTCATCGTCTTTGCTTCGCGGTAGACCGAACATTTGTCCATCATGATTTCCTGCATCGTCACGCGGATCTGCGCGACATTTTCGCTCCCTTTGCTCGTGAAGATGCCGTCGATCATCTCCCTGGTTCTCGCTTCAGGATCCTTCGGGAGCGAGGTAAAATCGGCATCCTTGAGAAACTGCGCAATCGCTTTTCCACCGCGGCGTCCAAACACGATGATGTCGAGAAGAGAATTTGTTCCCAAACGATTTGCGCCATGAACGGAGACGCAAGCACATTCTCCGGCGGAATAGAATCCGGGGAGGACCTTTCCCTTTGCGTTCAGAAGAACTCTCGCGTCGTTATCCGTGGGAATTCCTCCCATCGCGTAGTGAGCAGTCGGTTGGATCGGGATCGGCTCTTTGAGGGGTTCGACGCCGAGATATGTCCTCGCGAATCCGGTGATCTCCGGGATCTTTTCGCGTATCGTCTTCTCTCCGAGGTGGGTAAGGTCCAGGTTCACATAGTACGTTCCATCGCTCCCTTTAATGCCGCGCCCTTCTTTAATTTCGGTGTAGATCGCTCTTGAGACCATGTCTCGCGGGGCGAGGTCTTTTACGGTAGGGGCGTAGCGTTCCATGAAGCGTTCGCCCGAACTATTGCGAAGGATGCCCCCTTCGCCCCGCGCAGCCTCGGAGATCAGGATCCCAAGTTTCCAGAGTCCCGTTGGATGGAACTGGAAGAACTCCATATCCTCCATAGGAATTTCGTTCTCGTACGCAATATTGCAGCCGTCGCCGGTGCCGATCAAGGCGTTTGAGGTGATGCGGAATGCGCGGCCGTAGCCGCCGGTGGCGAACATCACCGCCCGGGCATGAAAGATGTGGACCTCGCCTGTCCCGATTTCCAGCGCCACAATTCCGCAGCATACGCCCTTGTTCATGATGAGGTCGGTGACGAAAAACTCGTTGTAAAAATGAACGCCCTGCTTGATGCAGTTCTCAAACAGTGTGTGGAGCATAACGTGCCCGGTCCTGTCGGCAGAGTAACAGGCGCGGCGTACCGCGACGCGCTTCGAGTTCGGGTCGGCGGGATTTTCGGGTCGGGTATGTCCGCCGAATTTTCGCTGAGCAATTTTTCCTTCAGGAGTTCGCGAGAAGGGGAGCCCCATGTGTTCAAGCTCGATGATTGCACGGACGGCATCGCGGCACATGATTTCAATCGCGTCCTGATCGCCCAGGTAGTCGCTCCCTTTCACCGTGTCGAACATGTGCCACTCCCATGAGTCTTCCTCTTCGTTGGCAAGCGCGGCACATACACCACCCTGTGCTGTACCGGTGTGCGACCGGGAAGGGTAGACCTTAGAAAGGACTGCGCAACTGAATCCTTGTGGGATTTCCAAAGCGGCACGCAACCCAGCACCTCCGGCACCGACAATCACGACGTCAAATGTATGCACCATTGAGAACTCCGAAGAATAAATTCAAAACAAGTGAAAACACCATGCGAAGGCTTGATGAGTATCCAACCTTCATTTCTTTGACAGGGAGCCTTACTTAAAACGAAAGAATCGTCGCAATGCCAAGTGCGCCAAAGCCGATGCCGGCGACATAGAGCAAGCCCAGAATTGTCCAGCTCAGCCACCCGGGCATTTTATAATCACGAAAGATGCCCCAGGTTCCCGAAAGACCGTGGTAGAGCCCGAGCACGACAAATGAAATTTGGAGCGCTTTGTACAACGGGTTTTGCATTCGTGAAAGGACGGCGTCGTACGTGTGTCCGGAATCGAGATGATAGTGCATGAGGATATAGTGGCCGATCGCGACGACAAAAAGCACCATGCCGGTCACGCGCTGCAAATACCACGATAACGCACCCGAACTCCTCGAACCATAATATTTAGAAGACATAAGTGTGATCCTTCTGATCTGGTATTACTTTACTGCGGCAACCGCGTGCAGGGTGTCCTGCGTAAACATGATGTATCCCATCCCCAGGAAGAGGAGAAGGCCGATGATAACGACGGCATAGTATAACTGCTTGTGATAACGGGCGCCTTCAGCAAGGTCCACCAGCACAATACGTATGCCGTTCAATGCATGGAAAAGGAGAAAAGCGAAAAGGAACCACTCGAGAAAGAGGAAGACGGGGGTTCGGAAAAGGGTCATTTCGGAATCGAATGCAGCTTTCCCTTTTTGGAGCGACATCAACGCGAAGATGTGCAGCATGATGTAGCCGGTAAGGACGAGGCCCGTAATGCGGTGTAAAACCCACGCCCAGCTTCCAGCAAATTTATGATAGGTGAGAAGAACTCTTGCCCACCCTCGTGCAGGATAGTTACTCGACATTCGACGTGTGCTCCTATTGTATAGCGTCAATGAATTTGTTTTTCGATAAGTCCGTCAACATGCGGGAACGACAGACAGAGAACAGAAATGGTGGTAAAGTATTAAAG
>CAYYHS010000258.1:0-4745 GCA_964471785.1 uncultured Chitinophagaceae bacterium | reverse complement strand
TTTGGTAGAGATGCCAGACAAGCGATCTGAGCGTATCGGGAGAATTATTGTAGTAGGTGATTGTTCCTTTTCCGTTGAGAATGTTTTTCTTCGGAACAAGTTCCGCCTTAAGAGCGTAATCGACACGCTGCTGCCAGTAGGAAGGCGAAGGTTTCCCATTGGAAAGGCGGGTAGCGTCTTTTGAAATTGCCTGGTAAGGAATACAGCAGACTGCGACAATGCAAAAAGCGAATAGTGCTTTCATAGTGTCTTTATATTTTTCCAGTCATTTGATCTGGTTCCGATGAATTCTGCTGTCTGCGCCCCTGCAGTGATCGCTGAATCAACAGCTTTCTGATCTTAACTCCGCAATCAAACCTTCCAATACTTGCCGCTCGATCTTGCGAAGCATCTCTATTTTGAGATTCTAGTGCCGTTTCCCAAAATTATTCTTGTATTGTTTTTTCATTGGACGCTTCGACTCCGCCCTGACAGTCATGTTGAGCGATCTCGTCCCAACCGTGGGGGGACGGGAGAGTCGAAGTCCCGCTGTGCGGGATGCCGTAAAGCGGCACACTGTCGGGGCGTCGCTCAGTGTGACTCTGGCCTCCGAATACAATATTGATTATTGGAAACGGCACTAAGGAAAGGGGCAACCTATATCGAGATTCTTTGGAAACCACCTTCGGGAGAAGTTGAAAAGAGCATTCCATATTTTGCGCAGGCGTATTACCACTTCCCAAATATAAAAAAGGAAAAGTTCAACTGTGCGTTTTCTACTTCATTGGAAACAAGTTAAAAGACGGGTCGACACAGCCGAGGCCATTCGTGGCCGAAACGAATCATCTGTGGCCGCCGTTATGATAGCGGCCAGTATCCTAGTGGGGGAGTGGAGCGCAGAGGGCGAAGGAAGTGCAAGACGATTTGTCACACCAGAAGTTTTGGAAATCGATCTCTCATTCTACTCATTTGCTTGGGTACTTAAGAGTCTCAATGAGTATGAGAAAGCCGACAAGTACTTTCGCAAATCTTTAGCCAAGGAACTCCATTGAGAATGCCCGCGCCCACTAGGACTATTTTAGGCAAAACGCACAACTACAAGATGGTTTCTAAGATTGACTTCCTTGGAATTCGCGCCTCTCATCCGTTCAATACGTTACGCGCTTTTCTGGCAAGGGAACGAGGTGTGAACGGTTTTTGAAGGAAGTGAACTCCTTCTTCCAGAATCCCTCGATGTGCCACAACATCCGCAGTATAGCCCGACATATAAATCACTTTCATTCCTGGTTTCACACCGTCGAGCCTTTCTCTTAGCTCCCTGCCGTTCATTTCAGGCATCACAACGTCGGTAATAAGAAGGTCGATTGTTTTGTCGCTTCGTTCGCAAAGGAGAATGGCATCTCCCGGAGATTTGGCCGTAAAGACGGTGTACCCAAACAATTCAAGTGAGCTTTTGGCAAGATCAAGAAGTTGTTCCTCGTCCTCAACGACGAGGATTGTTTCATTTCCTTTGAGCGGGATATCCTCCTCTTTTGCGCTCGGCACGTCGATTTCCCCGAAGAATCGCGGCAAGTAAATTCTGAAAGTGGTTCCCTTGCCCGGCTCACTGTAGACGTTGATGAATCCGTTGTTCTGTTTCACTATGCCGAAAACTGTCGCAAGCCCCAATCCGGTTCCCTGGCCCTTAGGCTTGGTGGTAAAAAACGGCTCAAAGATCTGTGCCATTGTTGTTCTGTCCATCCCGCTGCCAGAATCGCTGAAGGCGATCATGACATAATCTCCTGCTTGGACATCCATGTGAGCTTTGCAGTAATCATCATCGATGACAGTGTTCGACGATTCTATAGAGATTGTTCCGACATCGGCAATCGCATCCCTCGCATTGGTTGCGAGATTTGCCAGAATCTGATCGACTTGTGCCGGATCAATCTTGGTGTTCCAGAGGTCATTTTTGAGATGCAACGTCACAGCGATATCTTCCCCGACGAGTCGGGTGAGCATTTGCTGAAGTCCCGAAAGAGAATCGTTAAGGTTGAGTACTACGGGGGCGATGACCTGCTTTCTCGCAAATGCGAGGAGTTGTTTTGTCAAATCGGCGGAACGTTCCGCGGCCGACGCAATAGCGCGGACTTTTCGCGCGATCGGATCCAGCGGGCTCATGGAATGTTCAATGAGTTTGGCATACCCGAGGATGACGGCGATAACGTTGTTGAAATCGTGGGCAATACCTCCCGCCAACCGGCCGATTGCCTCCAGTTTCTGTGCTTGCATCAACTGGGCCTGAAGAAGTCTGTGTTCCGATTGATCGTTGAACACGAGCACAACACCGATGGTATCGCCGCGTTCGTTCCGGATGGGCGCCCCGCTGTCAGCAATGGGACGCCGGACGCCATCTCTCGCTATCAACAGGGTATGGTTTGCGAGACCGACGATAGATCCCAGCCGAAGGACCCGAAAGACAGGGTTCTCGACCGGAGTACCCGATTCTTCATTGACTATAATGAACACTTCGTCGATGAATTTTCCATTCGCCTGTGCCTCGGACCAACCGGTAAGAGATTCTGCGACTGGGTTCATCTGCAACACTCTTCCCCGAACATCCGTCGTGATCACTCCGTCCCCAATGCTGTACAATGTAGTTCGGAATCGTTCTTCGCTGATACGCAATGCGTCTTCGGCACGCGTTCGTTCGGTAATATCCTGGATGACGGTTCGGATCCCGGTAATTCTTCCTTGATCGTCTTTGATCAGCCGTTCTTCCATGAGTGTGGTAAACTCGGTTCCGTCTTTGCGAAGATAATTCCGGACGGTACCCTTGGTGGGAGGAATTACACCGGACAATTTTTCCCCGACCCGCTTGCGGGAAGACTCTGATTCGTACACGAAGTGCCACACCGGCTGGCCGATCATCTCTTCGCGATGATAGCCAAGCATCTCCAATTCAGTACGGTTCACATCAACGATGCAACCGTTCGAATCAATCTCGTGGTACCCGATAGGTGCACCGTCGAATAGGTCTCTGGATTTCTCTTCACTTTTCTTGAGCGATTCCTGTATTTGTTTCTGCTCGGTAATTTCCTCATAGGTGCCCAGAACTCCCTTGATAATCCCTTTTGAATCGAACAGAGGGACCTTGCTCGTACGAAGCCAGATGATGCGCCCGTCGGGCGTTGTTTGTGGCTCCTCGTAATTGAGCCGCGGTTTTCCCGTGTCGATGACCATCCGGTCATCGGCGCGATACGCCTCCGCCTGGTCAACCCAGCCCATTTCCCAATCATTTTTTCCGACAAGTTCTTCCGGCGAGGAAAGTCCGGAATCGTGCGCGAACGATTGATTGCAGCCCCGATAATTGGAATCGACGTCCTTCCAAAAAACTCGTACGGGAATGGTATCTAAGACCAACCGAAGCATTTCCCGAGATTCGAGGAGGAGTTCCCGAGCCTGCATCTCCTCCGTAATGTCGGTCTCCAGGAGTGCAAGTTGAACGATTGTTCCCACGCCATCGCAAAGAGGGTAAAGAAAATGTTCTACATGTTGTTTTCCGGTCACGATTTCAAAGTGCTCAGCTGTCCCTGTCGAAACGACTTTTGAGATCCGGTCGTTTAACAGCGAAGCAAAAGCCTGGGACCTCAATTCGCAGATTGAAAGGCCAATGAGTTCCGAAGCAGCCTTGCCGGTCGATCGGACAACAGCCTGGCTGGCGGAAAGGATGCGCCCATTCCGATCAATAATAGTGAGCGATCGCTCGGTCGAGTTCCATAACTCCGATGTCTGATTTGCGACGTGGGGATGTGCACCCATCGGACTTGTTTCATTGTGTGACATTTTAACCTCATCCAAAACAGCTTGTTGTAAGAAACTCTCTTTCGCTCGAACGGAACGCGCCCTCATCCATTAAGCGGCCCGTGGTCGATTCAAACTTGAGACCGGCGCAGGCCTTGCCGCTGACCGGAAAAAGCGCCTCTATTCCCGTAGCAACCACTTCGGTGCGGAACGAACATTCGAGAATATTGAGACATTCGCCCATGATTCGACGTCACTATACTCAAATAGCCGTTCCCGAGATCGACGGGACGTCACGATGGCGATTCTGATGTTGCTCTTCCACAATCTTGCGAAACCGGCTGACAGGATCGAACTCTCCGGCGACATGTTGTCCGTGGAGAGTTTTCGGCAGTTGCAGAGAATCCGTGTGGTTCCCCTGGCCAGGGCCTCGCTATGTATCAAGGAGATTGCATCGTCAAAACTGGCGGGGCTGAACTTTCCCTCTACATGTATCTCAAGATAGAGGGGGTGATCTGTGAAGAAAAGTTCGATGCTCATGGACGGATTCAGCGAACTCTCGCCGTCGAGGCGAGAAAGTTCAGTCGTGCGCCTGCGTGGCCCCTGTGGATTAGTGACTCGCTCTGTGACCGAGGTTACTGATAAAATATCACCAAATGTGGAATACGCAATACATCGTAGAACGGATTCCTGGAAATACGGTGATGACCGCATGGGCGTGTTGTTCTCCTGTATAAGGTGTTCACCTTAGGACGCGGTTGTCGACTTCACGAATGAGGTGAGAGCTTCCGTTATTCTCGTGCGTTCAGAGAAACGAACCATGGATGGACGAAGCCTCTGAGATGAGTTACGAAGATTTGCCTTCGACGTACCTCGAAGTAAAGTGATATAAGAAAGAATTCGATCAAATACAAGATCGGGCGATTTCAGGTAGTGTCTCAGTTTGTCATTCCCGCGTAAGCGGGAATCCAAACATTGCTTTT
>CAYYHS010000257.1:0-4809 GCA_964471785.1 uncultured Chitinophagaceae bacterium | reverse complement strand
AGTAACGACAGGGTTCGGTGAATTCAGCAATGTGCGAATCCCCATCGACAAGATTGAGGAACTCCAGGACAATCTTATCTCGAGCCACGCGGCAGGAACCGGAGAACCGCTCCCCTCCGAGGTTGTGCGCGCAATGCTCCTGCTTCGCATGAATGCGCTCGCGAAAGGGTTTTCGGGAATCCGGCCCGAGACTGTAGAATTCATTGCACGTTTTTTCAATGCTGGGCTTGTCCCCCTCATTCCATCGCAAGGATCTGTCGGATCCAGCGGCGACCTCGTACAGCTCGCGCACATGGTCCTTGCGATGATGGGAAAGGGAAAGGTCATCGTGAATTGGCAACTGCCGGCGGCTCAAGGGAAGGTTATGTCATCCGGGAATGCTTTACGAAAAAAGAAGATTCTGCCGCTAACTCTAACGGCCAAAGAGGGCCTTGCTCTCATCAACGGGACCCAGATGATGACGTCGTATGCGGCCCTGATTGCGTATCACGCGCGTCAACTCTGCACGATCGCAGACATCGCCGCGGCCATGAGCGTTGAAGCTCTCATGGGGAGCGACACGGCGTTCGACGATCGCATCCACAGACTGCGTCCTTTTAAAGGTCAAGGAGACTCTGCAAGAAATCTTCGCATCCTGCTTCGGGGAAGCGAGATCCGCGAGTCGCATCGCCACAGCGAGCACCGTGTGCAAGACGCTTATTCTCTCCGCTGTGCCCCTCAGGTGCACGGCGCTTCACGAGATGCGCTCGAATATGTGAACAAGATTGTCTCAATCGAACTTAACTCGGCCAACGACAATCCGTTGATTTTTCCGGATGAGGGAGAACATCTCGAAGGGGGAAATTTCCACGGACAGCCGATCGCACTCGCGATGGATTTTGCAGCAATTGCATTGTCCGAACTCGCCAATATTTCCGAGCGCCGGATTGAACGGATGGTCAATGGATCGCTGAGCGGTCTCCCGCGGTTCCTGACACAGGAAGGAGGACTCAATTCCGGGCTGATGATAGCACAATACACTGCAGCATCGCTCGTCTCCGAAAACAAAGTGCTCGCCCATCCAGCCAGCGTCGATTCCATTCCGACCTCCGCCAATCAAGAGGATCACAACAGCATGGGATCGATCAGCGCGCAAAAATGCTGGCGCGTGCTCCGGAATGCACAAACAGTCCTTGCAATTGAGTTGCTCTGCGCAACACAAGCCATCGACTTCCATGCGCCCCTCAAGTGTGCCAAAGGAACGGGCGCTGCGCACAAAGCAATCCGTTCCTCCATTCCGATGTTGAAACGGGACCGCATTTTGTACAACGATATACAAAAGGCCTTGAGGTTGTTGCTAGATGGAAAAGTTCTTAGAGATGTTGTGAAGGCGGTGGGAACATTGGAATAGGTCGGACATCCCTGTCTGACCTTTGATTGAACAGGCAGGAATGCCCTCCTGCTGGCTATTTTTCACACTGTAACATTTTCCAGTTGCTTGAGCACCTTCGCCCCTCTCGAACGAAAACCTGCACTCCCGTTGATCATCTCCCTCTCGACAAGAATCCGAATTTCATTTTTCAAATCAGGTTCCTCCTGCGCGAGATTTGCCAGCACGGTCATCGAGAATACTTTCACCGCAATCGGCTCGTTGTGAGACGCAAGCATGTCAAAACAAACGGTCGCGACCTTTCCCGCCAGAGGCCGGGGGATTTCGAGATCCTGAAGTATTCGGATAACATTCCTCTTCACCGCAACGTGAATTCCCGGTTCCAGCATCCTGTTCAGCATTGGATCGAGATACGGGAGAATGAGTTCACGATGCGCGCCGGCGCAATGTTGGACAATCCAAGCTGCACGCTGGGTCGTGCGATATTTCCCTTTTAAGAAGAGCCTCATCAGGTTCTTGAAACGTTTGCGATCCGTTCCGATCCACGACGCAATCCTGAGGCATTGACGTTTCGAATGTTCCCGCAATATTTCAGATTGAAGGTTCATGAAGGTGGGATGCTTCGGGGTGTTTACAATCCGGCAGTGGGAATCAGAGCTTCTGCTGGACGAGCCAATCTTTTGCGCTTTCTTCGTTGTCCGCCAAGTGGAGGGCTCTGCCCGAAAACTTAATAACTGACTCGAAGATCATCACTCGGATTCCCTCCCCTCCCAACAACTAGACCAGCTTTGATAAACGGTGTATCGTGGACGACAAACTTCTTCATCGTACTATCGAGAGCCGGAGTATACGGCGCGTCGATTACGTTTGTCAATGTAAGGATGGACTTTAGATGCCTCGCCGCAATCAGTTTTTTTTGCATTGTTCAGAATCGGAACAATCTCTTCCAGTTCACAGGGGGAAAGGTCTATTCGGAGAATCTCCATTCTCTTGTGCTCAATAAACTTGACATTTCCCATCAGGGCTTCGTCCGCAGCGCAACTATGAAGTTACAACTTCACACGGCATGCAGCCGTCCGTAGCGTTTCCACTTCTTCATGAGTCAAAGTCCATCCTAAAGAACCAGCGTTCTGCAGCGCTTGGTGGGCGTTCTTTGCTCCCGGAATCGGGATCACTCCATTGCACATCAGCCAATTGAGTGCAACTTGGCCGCGCGTCTTCCCTCCGTGTGATTCACCGATACGTGCGAGAAGACCAATAAGACCGTCAAACTCATCAAAGTTCAAACCGCGATATCTCAGTCGACGGAATCCTCCGGGAAGATTCTCCCTGGAATACTTGCCAGTCAACATTCCCATCGCGAGCGGACTGTAAGCGATCAATGTCACACCGGTCTCTTTACATGCATCGAGAACACCATCCTGTTCGGGAGAACAATGGAGCAGGCTGTACTCAACCTGATTAGAAGCAAGCGGGATTCTGTGTTTGTCAAGGGCTTCGGCTGCCCTCCGCATTTGATCGGCGCTGTAGTTTGAGACACCTACCGCCTTAGTGAGGCCTTCGCGGACAGCTTCGCTCAAAACAGACATCATCGATGGAATCGACAGAAGATGAAATGACCAATGGATCTGGTACAGGTCTACCGATGCAAGTTGCAGACGTTTCAAGCTACGGCGCAAAGCCGAGAGAACGGCTCGCCGGCCGGGTCGCCATGGATATGGAAAAAATTTCGTCGCAACTGAGACAGATGCTTTCGACTCCCGGATGAACTCGCCCAGCAGTACCTCAGATCTTCCAAACCCGTAGAGCTCAGCCGTGTCGAAAAAGGAAACGCCGGATGCGACGCTGGCATTGAACGCTTCGCGCAGGTCCGCATCGGAATACCCTTTTCCATAACCCCAAATACTTTTATCTCCCCATGACCAGGTTCCGACGCCGAACTTGCTGACTTGCAATGGGGTTTTTCCGAGAGAGACAAGATCGTTCATGGAGTCTTAAGCTGTAGATGAATTCGGTCGTACGAAATTCAACGGCGGTCGGGAGAAGACTAATCCGTTCTCTTCTACCCTCACTGTACCGAAAGAGAACTCCAAAATCAAGGCCGGATACTATTCGTGGAGCCGTAAATTTGTAACTCAATTGTTTACTTCGTACATTCAAGAGAAATATCACCCCGAAACAATTCCCTCAAAGACTATGAAACTCACCAAGACCCTCCTTCGCACGGTCCCGAAAGTTCTCCTCCATGATCATCTCGACGGCGGCGTACGTCCTCAGACGATCATTGAACTAGCGCGGGATCAGAAATACACTAAATTGCCCACAACTGACGCCGGCGAGCTTGCAGTCTGGTTTCAACGCGGCGCGCAACGCGGGAGCCTTCCCCTTTTTCTGGAAGGCTTCGAGCATACGTGCGGTGTAATGCAGACGGAAGAAGCACTGGAGCGCGTGGCGTATGAAACGCTCGAGGATATGAAGAAAGACGGCGTCGTCTATCTGGAATCGCGTTTCGCCCCGGTATTCCACACCGGAGGAGGGCTACATACTGAATCGGTAGTTCGCGCCGTTCTTCGCGGCTTCGAGCGGGGGAAAAAAGATTTCGGGGTCGTCTATGGTCTTCTTCTTTGTGCGATGAGAAATATGAATCCGAAAATATCTCAGGAGATTGCGGAACTCGCCGTCGATTTTCGGAATCAAGGGGTCGTGGGATTCGACCTCGCGGGCGAGGAAGGCGGCTATCCGCCGAAAAAGCATGTCGACGCCTTCCATTATATTCAGCGTGAGAACTTTAATATCACAGTTCATGCAGGCGAAGCATTCGGGAAAGAATCGATCTGGCAGGCGATCCAATGGTGCGGCGCACACCGGATCGGCCACGCGACGCGATTAATCGAGGACATGAAGGTGAAGGATGGACAAGTTCTGAGCATGGGAACGCTGGCGCAGTACGTACTCGACAAGCGCATTCCGCTCGAGATTTGCCTGACGAGCAACCTCCATACTGGTGCGGTGAAGACCATTGACGAACATCCGTTCGGTATCTATTACCGTTACAAGTTCCGCGTTACCCTGAACACCGACGACCGGCTGATGAGCGGAATTACTTTGACCGATGAGTACCTCACGGCAGCAGAACATTTTGGCTTGTCGCTTGAGGAGTTGGAAAAGATCACGATCAATGCAATGAAGAGCGCGTTTATTCCTTACAAGCAACGGATTGCAATTATCTATGATGTCCTTAAGCCTGGTTACGCAAAAGCCAAGAAACTGTTGATGAAGAAGTAATCGGTGATTACGCAGATTTTACAGATTTAGCTCAGATATCAGAGTGCGCTGATTAAATCAATCTTCAGGGGGGAACTGAAATTGAAGACATATTCTGAAGAGGAATATCCGAAGCAACAGATCACTGAAAAAAAATCGTTAAGGCCGCTTTTATT
>CAYYHS010000256.1:0-4812 GCA_964471785.1 uncultured Chitinophagaceae bacterium | reverse complement strand
CCATTCTCTATATACCCCAGTCTCGAACGTAACGAAAATCGACATTCACCGTTCTTTGAGAAACTTTTGCGACCAACGGAGGCCGGCGCTTGAACTGATTTTGCGTAACCCGCTTCTTCACCTCAGCGATGAATCCTTTTTCAATCCCCATCGAAATCAGCTCCGCATCACTTCTTCGCTCGTCGATCATATAGTATAGAAGCCGATCGACATCTTTGTACAAGAATCCCAATTCCCCTTCGTCAGTCTGGTTCTGCCACAAATCGGCCGTCGGTTTCTTTTCTACTATCTTCTTCGGAACGCCGAGAGCTTCGGCCAACTGCCACACCTGAGACTTATAAAGGTCTCCGAGAGGGTTCAAAGCACACGCCATGTCGCCAAAGAGCGTGCCATAGCCAAGCATCGTTTCAGTCTTATTGGAAGTGCCGACCACCAGCGCGTTGTTCATCAGAGAACGATCGTACAGCACGATCATTCTCATTCGCGCCATGATGTTGCCTCGCCGAACATTATCCGTAATCCTTTGACTGGCGAAAAACGGATCAACCATCGGTGTAATCTCGACAACCTCGGAGTGAATACCCAATTCTTTGACGATGAGCCAGGCGTCTGCCGCGCTTTCAGGACTGCTGGACGTATACGGCATGAGAACGGCGAAAACATTTTCCTTCCCAAGCGCTTCGCAGGAAAGGTACGCGGAAACCGCCGAGTCGATCCCGCCTGAGAGACCCACGATTGCTTTCGAGAATCCCGCGTTATGAATCTGGTCCCGAATGAAGTCGACGAGCATCTTTTTGACAAACTCTGTATTGAGATGGAGTTCGGTTCCATCAACAACGTGCGTACTGGATTCCATAGTATTGTTCCTCTAAAGTTCGCCCACGTTCAGCTCCTGGAGAGCTTTGCGCATGATAGAAAAGCCTTCCTCGAGCTCCCCTTGTCTAATGGTGAGCGGCGGACGGAAGCGAATCGATCGGTCCCCGCACCCAATAATGATCAACCCTTCTTCATATGCTTTCTGGCGCAATTGGTCTCGGTTCTGTGCGGTATCGAGATCGATGGCACACATCATCCCGCGGCCTCGAACGTTGGTCACAAGCTCGGGGAATTCTTCCGAGAATGCGTTCAGGTGTTTCATCATGTACTCGCCGTTGACACTGGCGTTTTCTACCAGCCGATCCTCCACGATGATCTCCATGATTCTCCTGAACCGGACCATGTCCACGAGGTTTCCGCCGAAAGTAGAATTCAGACGGCTCGGCTTATGGAATACGTTGTCGAGCACATCGTCTATTCGAGTGCTGCTCATGAATCCGCAAACATGCGTCTTTTTTCCGAAGACCAATAAATCGGGGCGGACGAAATATTCATGAGCCCACATTTTTCCCGTAAGCCCTACACCGGTCTGCACCTCATCGAAGATAAGCAGGATCTCGCATTCGTCGCAAATCTCTCGAAGCTTTGATAAGAACTCTTTGCGGAAATGATTGTCGCCCCCTTCCGCCTGGATCGGTTCGATGATGAGTGCGGCAATATCATCGGGACTGTTGATAATGGCCTCCTTGATTTGCCGAATCGCTGTCTCTTCATCTTCCATCACCTCTTTGAGATGTTCCTCGTTAAGAGGGAATTTAATGGCTGGGTTCAGTATTCGCGGCCATTTGAACTTAGGAAAATAGTTTGTCTTTGTCGGATCTGTATTTGTCAACGACAAAGTGTAACCGCTTCGACCATGGAAGGCCCGGCGGAAATGGATGATATGGCTCCCCCGCTCTTCCGTGTATCCTTTAATGAAGTTCTTGCGCACTTTCCAGTCAAACGCCGTTTTGAGCGCATTCTCGACGGCGAGTGCTCCGCCGTCGACAAAAAAGGCGTATGGCAAATACGCGGGCTGAACAATGCGGGAGAATGTCTCGACAAACTCTGCCATCTCGACCGTGTAGGCGTCGGAGTTCGAAGGTTTGTTGACGGCGGCGGCTGTCAATTCTTCAAGGAACTCTGGCTCCGTCGACTTCGGATGATTCATCCCGAGCGCAGACGAAGCAAAGAAAGAAAAGAAATCGAGATACCTCTTGTTATACCGCGAATCATAGATGCGGCACCCCTGGCTCTTTCGGAGATCCACCACGAGGTCGAATCCATCCACCATCATGTGGCGGGCAAGAGTCTGGTGAACTTCGGTCGGCAGGATCTTGATGCGACGCGAGCTTGCAGGCCTGTCGCGGCGATATTCTTCGATAGGTTGATTGCCGGTAACCCTTGAAGCGCGGGGCGCCGGCGTTGTTTTCGGTGCTTCGACCATGATACACCTCCGATTTGTCAGGTTGATAGACGCGTGATTAGTCTGCACAACGCACCACGCCATCAATCAGAAGAACTCCTGATGTTCGTAGAGTGAAACAATAAAGAGGTGTACCGTCTTTGCCATATCAATAATTATCTATTTGCGCACGCTGCAGTTTCCCGCTGTAGTCAATGTAGACCGCTTTCCATTCCGTGAAGAAATCGTACACTGTCCAGCCGCCTTCGCGATGGCCGTTGCCGGTTTGTTTGACTCCGCCGAAAGGCAGATGTGCCTCTGCCCCTATCGTAGGAACGTTGACGTACGTAATTCCAGCCTTGATATCTCTGATGGCGACAAACGCTTTGTTGACATCCCGCGTGTAGATAGAAGATGAAAGACCGTAGAGAGTGTTGTTGAGGATTGAAATGCTTTCTTCAAGCGACTTTGCTCGTATGACAGACAAAACCGGTCCGAAAATTTCTTCCTTTGCAATACGCATCTCCGGCATCACTTCGGTAAAAATCGTCGGCTCGTAAAACCACCCGCCGCTCAGTCCATCACCGGCCGCATTGTGTCCGCCGATGGCAAGCCGAGCTCCTTCTTTCTGTCCAATGTCGACATAGCTGTGCACGCTCTTGCGTTGATTCTCATTCACACACGGGCCAACATCTGTCGTAGAAAGGAGCCCGTCGCCAAGCCTCAGTTTCTTCGTCCGGTCGATGAGCATCGACATGAAGCGGTCGTAAATCTTCTCATGCAGAATTAATCGACTCGTCGCTGTGCAACGCTGACCCGTCGTTCCAAATGCGCCCCACAACACGCCATCCAATGCAAGATCAAGGTCCGCATCATCCATTACAATCTGGGCATTCTTCCCGCCAAGCTCGAGCGAAACTCGCTTCAATGTATCGCTTGCGTCTCGTTGGATTTGTTTTCCGACTGCAGTCGATCCCGTAAACGAGACAAGATCGACGTTTGGATGCGTCGTGATCGCGTTGCCGACTTCGCCGCCGCTCCCGTGCACGATATTGATGACCCCTTCAGGGACACCCGCCTCCATAATGATTTCGACAAGCGTTGTCGCCGTTTTCGGAGTATCAGTGGCCGGTTTAAAGACGACCGTGTTGCCTGCGAGAAGTGCCGGGAAAATCTTCCAGGTTGGTATTGCCATCGGAAAATTCCACGGCGTAATAATTCCTGCAACCCCGATCGGGACACGAACAGCCATTGCGAATTTGTTTGGCAGTTCCGAGGGGACAGTGTGCCCGAACAAGCGCCTCCCTTCAGACGAAGCGTAATAAGCTGTGTCGATCCCTTCCTGGACATCCCCACGGGTCTCCGTAAGAACTTTTCCCATCTCCTTCGTCATCTCTCGCGCAAGCTCTTCTTTGCGGGCAACCATGATGTCGCCGACTTTGCGCATACTATCGCCCCGCTTCGGCGCCGGGACGAGCCGCCACTTCTCGTACGCAGCCCGAGCCGCATTTACTGCGTCGTCAACATCTTCCTTTCCTGATTTCGGAAAGGTGCCGATGATCTCGTTCCAGTTCGCCGGATTTCGGTTTTCAAATGTTCTGCCGGACTTGGCATCAACCCAAGAGCCGTTGATAAAATTCTGATATTTTGGAGGCATTTGGACACCACATTTTAGCCGGAATCACTGCTCAGAAATCTACTCGTTCATCCCCCAGATTTCCGGAAACATAACAACTTAGACTCTTCCATTCTATGCGCCCCCAAGTCCAACTCTATCAAAGATATAGTCGACGTGACGCAAGCTCTTTGTTGCATCAAATGCTTCGTCCAATTCCACCTTCGTGAGGATTCTCTTGACCTCGGCATCAGACTCCAACAAGGATCTGAAATCCTGCTTCGACTGCCACACATCCATCGCATTTTTCTGAACTAGACGATACGCATCTTCCCGTTTCATTCCTTTCGTCGTCAGGGCAAGCAAAACGGGCTGTGAAAAAACGAGGCCGTGAGTCAGGTCGATATTCTTCTTCATGTTCTCAGGATAGACGAGAAGCTTATCAAGAACGCTCGACGTGAGGCTGATCATATAGTCAAGCAAAATGCAGCTGTCTGGTACGACAATGCGCTCGACTGATGAGTGGGTAATATCCCGCTCATGCCAGAGAGCAACATTCTCAAGAGCTGCTTGGGCGTTGCCGCGAAGGACACGAGAGAGCCCGGCAATCCGTTCGCATGTTATCGGATTACGCTTATGGGGCATCGCCGAAGAACCCTTCTGTCCCTTCGAAAAATACTCTTCCGCCTCCAACACCTCAGTTTTTTGCAGATGCCTGATCTCCGTGGCAAATTTTTCCAGCGAACTTCCGATGACTGCAAGTGTCGTCATGAACTCCGCATGGCGGTCTCGCTGGAGAATTTGAGTTGAAACGGGTGCCGGTTTCAGTCCTAACTTTGCGCAAACGTATTCTTCTACTTTTGGGCTGAGATGTTCGAAGGTCCCAACGGCCCCGGAAATTTGTCCGACAGAGATTGAATCGATAGCGTGGTTCAGC
>CAYYHS010000255.1:0-4818 GCA_964471785.1 uncultured Chitinophagaceae bacterium | reverse complement strand
AACGAGATGATTTCAAGAGGGATTTCCATCTCATGAAAAAGGACCAGGTTGCCCGCGGGGACTTTAACATATTCTGCAAATGCGCCGTCGTCGTGAACCCCTTTAATGACAGTATTCCGGCACACATGTTTTTCTCCACGGCGGCATTGATAGCACTTGCCGCATGTCACATGCATCTCGGCTGATGCATGAAAAGAAGATTGCACGATCGGGAAAAAATTCTTGCTGTTCGGGAAGGTACTCTCTTTTTCCCCCCGAAGGAGCTTCTTCACCGTTGTATTCGTTTTTGCCCTCTCAAAAATCAGGCCTGCAATATGTTTGCGGGCTTTTGCTCCGGCATCGACAATCCTCCCGGAAAATTCGTGGCCTACTGTTACCGGGTCTGTCAGCGCACGCGACATCTCAACACGGAGCGATTCTTTCGCGGTGTATATTCCAACGTCGGTGCCGCAGATGGCCGCCGCAAACACTTTGATGATGATGTCCGACGGTGACTCGACCCTAGGAATCGGTTTGTCGACAAGACGGAAGCCACGCATCCATTCTTCGCCTGCAACCGGCCGCGGTTTTACAATGGCCTTCATGGTTTTGCGATCCTCGTTGTGCCTCATTGTTTTCATTACTTGGTCACCGTCATCTTTCGAGTTTGAGTAACTTCTCCGATTCGTATTGAATAACAATACACTCCGCTCGCAAGCCCCCCGGCACTGAAGGGAACATCGTGAATTCCTTCAGGCAGAGTTTGAGAGACAAGTGTCGCTAATTCGTTGCCGATCGTCCCGTATACCTTCAAAACAACAAAAGCCGGATGCGACATGGTAAATCGGATTGTCGTAGTTGGATTGAACGGGTTCGGGAAATTTTGTTCGAGGTTAAAAGTTGCCGGAGCGGATGGCGCTGCAGCCACGTCAGTGATTGTCGCGGTCGCTCCTTCTTTAATCCATCTGACGAGCAAGGCTATATCGGTGTTCGACATCGCTCCCCCCAACGGCATGCGGGGTTGGATGGTGCCTTTGAGTCTGAGTACAAGATAGCTGTTCGAATCGTAAGCAACGACCACGGGCGCGTTGTACCCCGTCGTCATCAGGTCGTGATATGTGTCCACGTAAAGTCCTCCGCTCCCGCCGTGACAAGGTGAGCAACCGTACTTGAAAAAGAGGGAAGCAACTTGAGTTTTATAGTCTATCAGGGGCTGGGCTTGAAGCGCCACAAATGATGAAACCGAAATTATGGCCAAGATATGTTGCTTCATCTCCGCTCTCCTAAAGAGCCTTTTTCAAGCGTATACTGAACGATCCGTCAACGCCGTGTCTGTGCGGAAATGTTTCTATGTAACCGTCGGCCGTTACCACGGACGGCGGAACAAATAAAGCCGCGGATTCAACCGAGAATTCTGGATGATGTTCCAGAAACCCGCGGACAATTCCGAAATTCTCTTCGGGCTCGGTGGTGCACGTGCTGTACACCAGCACCCCGCCCGGCTTCACGAGCTTTGACGCATTCTCCGCGAGGAGCCGTTGAAGTTCCACAAGGTTTCGTATATCTTCCGATTCACGCTTTAATTTCACGTCGGGCTTTTTACTGAGAACGCCCAGACCGGAACAGGGGGCGTCGAGAAGGACTTTGTCTGCCGGTTCCGTGGAATATTCAATACTGTCTGCGGCAACGCAATTGACATTGGCAATGCCGAGGCGTTCACAGCTCGTTTTGACAAGGTTCAGTCGTGTCGAATACTTGTCGATCGCGATGACCACTCCATGATTGTGCAGCGCCTCGCCGATGTATGTGGTTTTCCCTCCTGGAGCAGCACACATGTCGATAACATGGTCCCCCGGTCGAGGGTCGAGAAGTTGACAGGCAAGTCCCGCGCTTTCGTCCTGAACGGAAAAATACCCTTTGCGAAACAGTTCGGTTTGAGAAATATTCGAGAGGCTTGACGTCTTCACGAAGTTGTTCAGGTATTTCGACTTCTCGAAGGCGACATTCTGACTCGCGAGAAGTTCAAGAAATTTATCAACGGGAATTTTGGCGGTGTTAATGCGCAGCGAGAGCGTCGGGCGTTCGTTATTGGCCTGGAGCAGTTTTTCCGTTTCAGCGAACCCGAACCGGCTCATCCACCGCCGCACCACCCACACCGGATGCGAGTACATCACAGCGAGATACTGCGCCGCATCGATTGCCACATCCGGATAGTGGATCCCTTCGAGATTGCGGATGATGTTGCGAAGGACGGCGTTTACAAGGTTTGCCGCCTTTTCGCCGCGGATACGTTTTACAAATTCCACTGCCTCGTTCACGGCCGCGTGATGCGGCACTTTGTCCAAAAACATGATTTGGTACAAAGCAGCCCGGAGCGCGTTTTTGACCGTTACTTCGGCCTTCGTGAAGTTACCGTGAAAAAATCCGTTGAGGACCCAATCCAGCTTCATCTGCCAGCGGAGGACGCCGTTCACAATCTCGGTAAGCAACGACTTGTCAAGGTCGTTAATTTCATCCGACCTCAGTTCAGCCTCGAGCAGCTTATCGAGATAGGCGTCGGTACGCTCGACCCGGTTGAGAATCTTTACCGCACTTCCACGAACTCCGTGAAACAATAACTTCTTCTCTTCTACTTCCATAAACCATCATGATCGCGTTGAATGAATATCCGGCGTCACCGCGGCAACTTGTCATTGCTGCGCTCATGTTCCGTCATGGTGAATACCTTCCTGAACACTTCGACCTCGTCGTTGGACAGGGTTATTTTTCGTCGAGCCATCGCCTTCCTGGCGGTTTCGATTGCACGCTCTACCTCATGCGTGGAATAACTCCCGTCTTCGCTTCCCCACGCGAAGGAGGGGACCGCTTTCGGCGGAAATCCGTTTGCGACGATATTGCTGACAGCTCCGACAACGGTGCCGGTATTGAACACCGTGTTGATTGCCGTCTTCGTATGGTCCCCGATAGTAACCCCGACGAATTGCTCCCCGCTGTCGACGACTTCACCGCTGACGGTCACTTTCACGGAACCGTAATTATTTTTGAGGTCGCTGTTTGTTGTCCCCGCACCGAGGTTGACCCAGGAACCGAGGTAGGAATGTCCCAGAAATCCGTCATGCTGTTTATTGGAGTATCCGTCGATGATCGAAGCCTCGACTTCCCCCCCCACCTTGCACATCGGGCCGATCGAAGTATCTTCGTAGATCTTCGCTCCGACCTTGATGACAGAACCATCTCCGATAAAGGCGGGTCCGATAATCGTCGATTGTGACATCACGGTGACATTCTTGCCTATATAAACCGGACCCTCCTCTGCATCGATCACAACCCCCGGTTTCAAGACTGATCCTTCGCCGATGTAGATGTGTTTCTTGTTGATGAGGGAAACGCCCAGAGCAATTTTCCCTCTCATCTTCTTCCCTCTTACCTGTTTGACGGTTGAAACATAGTCAGCGCGGAGTTGAGCCCCGTTCTGTTTTATCAGATCGAATGAGTATCGTACAAACGCGACGTTGACTTCCTTCTTCGCCACTCCATCGAAGTCGGCGATGGAGTACACCTCCCGATTCAGCGCCGCCACACGGCGAAGGTTCTCGCCGGAAAGACGTGCCGCAACGACCTCACCGTCATGGATGTAGACCGTGTCAACGGCACCATCCGCCGGAACAGCTTTTGCAAATTGCTCGTCGACGATCGCCCTGCCGTTGACAAACAAATACTTCTCTCCGGTCAGCTCGTTGACACGCAAACGCGGATTCTGTAAACGAACGATGCCGGCGAGATACTTCCTACAATGGAGGTCAACTGTCAAGCGTGGATACGCCGCCTCGACTTTTTCTTTGAGGCTGCGAGCGCCGCATTTCAGAAAGTAGACGGGGCGAAAATAGGCGAGTGGGAGAAGCCGGGAATATTTGTTATCTTCGAAAAGACAAATCTTTGTTGGCATGAAGTTCTTGCGCGAAAAGGTCCAGGACCTCTTAAAGGTGCTACGGAATTATTTACCAGCTTTTCAGAGAAAAAAAACGGAATGCATGGATCATACATTCCGTTTCGATGTGCTTGGGCATAAGATCTCCAGCAGAATTTACGCTGCCGGTTCTGGAGCCGCTGCCACTTTTTTCGCGTATTTCCTGTTGTAACGTTCGACACGTCCCGCCGAATCTACCAATTTCTGCTTGCCAGTGTAATAGGGATGGCAATTCGAGCAAATTTCAAGGTGAATATTGCCGACGGTTGACCGTGTTTCGAACGTGTTGCCGCAAATACAGGTGACAATCGCACGCTTGTATTCGGGATGGATACCTTTTTTCATCAAAAACCTCCAAAATCTCAGTAAATTAACTCGAAAAATATACAAAGTTTCCTGATAATTTGCAAGGGGAACGATCGGGATGATCATTCCCGACTCAGGAGCGGGACTCATCCGATGTGTCCAACATGTCGCCTGATCTGCTGCATTTATTGTATCTGAGCAATCTGGCATCTGCGCAAAATCAGCGCCATCAGAGTAATCATTTCAACAACACCATCTTCTTTTCATCGACAAAGCGTTTGCTTGGATCGCTGACAGAGACGGCTTCTATTCGATAGATATAGAGCCCCGAAGCAACGTGGGCGTTCCAGGTTTTTTCATAACTCCCTGTGCTCATTTCTTCGTTCGCCAAGTCCGCGACTTTCTGACCGAGCACATTGAATATTGAAAGTCGCACTCGGCTTCTCGTCGCAACATCGAACCTGATCGTCGTCGATGGATTGAATGGATTTGGATAATTCTGTGCCAGGATATAGCCCGCCGGTGCCGTTATCGCTTCAGGTACCGAGGTCGTTGAACTCTTCAAC
>CAYYHS010000254.1:0-4829 GCA_964471785.1 uncultured Chitinophagaceae bacterium | reverse complement strand
GAGAGAAAGATCATGGCGACTATGGCGAGCAGTGTTTTCATGATAGCGAAAGAATCGCGCCCTAACGGACCGGAGCTCCCGCTAAAGAGCAGCGGGACAGGTAAACTGCGGCGGCGAGCAGCCAGTTTCATGTAGTTCATTGCGCGGACCTATCTGATGATCATATTATGTCCGGCGTACTGCCGCGCGGCGAATTCGTCGACGGCTGGTTCCGTTTGTCAGTGAGTGCCGAAGGCGCCATCACGCCAGAGGCGTGACTTGCCTGTCCCGCGCCTTCCAGCGGGAGGCGACTGGTTAGGGTACAACTCACCTTAGGAGCATCAGTTTTCGGGTTTCACTCACTGAACCCGCTTCCAAGCGATAAAAATAAGCTCCAGACGGAAGATTGCTGCCAACGAACCTACATGTATGAGTACCTGGTCCCTGCCATTCATCAACAAGGACTTCAACTTGCCTTCCCAAATCATCAAAGATCTTCAGGACAACATGCTCTCGGCGCGAAAGAGAGTATTCAATTATGGTTGAGGGATTAAATGGATTCGGATAATTTTGATGCAATATTGACGTGTTGGGGTCAATCACATTTCCATGGACGGAAAGAAGTGTTCCATATTCTTTGCCGTTGATTTTTGCATATACCAAAGTGTCGATGGTTCCCCACGACCTTTCATCCGGGTCGTCATATACCTCATCAACTAGCGATGTAATACCGACCCCTTGAGCCAAAGTATAGATGATGTCCCGAAGCCCATCTAATCCGGCAAGTGTGCCATAATGTCGACATGGCAACTTCAGGCCGAAATAGCTCTCAGAATCTACGTATGTCATAATAGTCACTCCAAGTGAACGAACCCTACATCCTGCAAAAACCGATCGGGGTTGGGCGAGAAGGCTGTCAATTTGATATTCGCTTCCTCCGTTCGATGTATCAAATGCAAACACCTGACAAGTAGTGGAATCAATTCGTTGGTATCTTGGATGAATCTCTCTGTTGTCGGAACAAGAAATACTGCGATACGTCTTTCCGTTCTGAAGGGTTGTATCTCCCTTAACTGTCACGGTGTAATAGTGCTGAGGATAAAGATCATTCGGTGGTATTCCAAGAGATTGGTATTCCCAGACATTACCGATCTGCAATGGATAGTAGTTTAAGATCAAGTCTTCTTGTGCTAGGGTTATTGATATTGCAGTCCCAAAAACTACTAATAGGAGAAGTATGTTTTTCATGGTAGTCATTGTTGCACCCGATTTGTTGTTGCTCAGAGTTGCACTCTAACGGACCGGAGCTCACGCTAAAGAGCAGCGGGACAAGTAAGTGGCGCTTTACGCCATGGCGCCTTCGGCGCTCACTGACGGCGGCGAACAGCCAGTTCCATGTAGTTCATTGCGCGGACGTATCTGCTGATCATATCATCTCCGGCGTACTGCCGCGGCGAAATCGCCGATAGCTAGGTCCGTTTGTCACTGAGCGCCGAAGGCGCCATCACGCCGGAGGCGTGACTTGCCTGCCCCGCGCTTCTCAACGTGGAGCGACTGGTTAGGGCGGACGCGGTAGACACTATTTCAATAACATAAGCCGTTTTGTCTCACTATACGTCCCGGATTGCAAACGACAAAAATATACTCCACTCGTAATGTTTGCTGCGTTCCATTGACGAGTGTAATGTCCTGCTTCCAATTCTCCTGAAACAATAGTCGAGACTTCTCTTCCCAAAACATCAAAAATCCTCAATGTAACAAATGATCGTGATGGAAGAGCGAAGGAGATTGTTGTTGATGGATTGAATGGATTAGGATAGTTCTGTGAGAGCGAGTTTGACACAGGCACGTCTGAAATCGAACTCAGCACCGATGTGGTTGCTTGCACACTTCTGTACACCCCGTCATTTGTACCGGCGAGAAGGTATCCTGAGTTAGAAATCGAAAGAGATGAAACGGTTGTCTGCCTCAAACCGGTCACGACAGTTGTCCAATTGTTTCCATTGTCCGTTGAACGATAGACGCCATTTCCACCAAGAAAAACTTTGCCTTCAGAGTTTACGACAATTTGTGAAATGTTGACAGTCGAATCGAAGTTGAGTCGGACCCAATTGCTGCCGAAATCGCTGGAACGGAACAGGCTTGTGGGAGAGGTAGATGATGAAATTACGATGTAGCATTCACCATCTGGCGACACAGCGAGAGGCCCGACACTAGGGCCATTAACTGTTAATCCCAAACCGTTGTTAATGGATGTCCACGTAATACCGTGATCGGATGACCGATAGACATTGTAAACATAGTCGTTCTCGAATCCGAGGGTGCAAGTTGAGATCAACAGGAGACCGCTGTTACTAATATCCATATTTGCGGTAAACACGGATATTAGGTTGCTCCAATCATTACCATTGTTGGTAGACCTGTAAACGCCATAATTTCCTGCAGCATAGATTGACCCCAGTGAGTCTAAGGCGAAGCGTTTTATGTCAGTGAATGAGGGGAGTCCATTTCCAAGTGTGTCCCAATCAACCCCGCTATTAGTTGAGCGGTAAACATGTCCCGATGTTCCTGCGAAAAGAAATCCCTGTTGATTACTTATGAAAGTTCGGAAAACTGAAAAATTGTTGAGGTCTCTAGATTGTAGGCGTGCCCAAGTTGTTCCGAAATCAGTGGAAAGGAAAGCCCCGCCCGGATTGTTCGTGGCAAAGATTGCGCCGTTAGAGAGGGCACACACATTTCCGATACTGGCTGTTCGAAGTCCAGTCATGCGAGGAGACCATGTCTGACCCAAGTCCGTAGAATGATAAATTCCTTCATTCGTCCCGACTAAAAGGGCATTGGTTGAATCAATTACCAACGTAAAAACTTCATATGCATATGATGGAAGATTGGTCGCAAGGTTGTTCCAATGCACCCCATTATCAGTGGATCGGAAGATGCCGCGGTCTGTACCCGCAAAAACGATTCCTGCGGAATCAGATGCGATGCAATCGATCGTCGTACTCTGTAGGCCGCTTGTGTCGAGCGTCCAGTTGTTGCCACGGTCAGTAGAACGAAAAAGTTGGTATGTTGCACCAGCAAAGAAAGTACTCGACGGACTTTTTGCAAGAGAGAATACAGCGTTTGTAATTGTGAGACTATCTAGCCTTGACCAACTGATCCCGTTATTCAATGAGCGAATAATGCCTCTTCCCGTTCCGGCAAGAATGGTATTGTCTGAATCGTCAAAGAGAAAACAGTAGACCGAATAACCATTCAATCCGTTACTGACATCTGCCCATGTCTCGCCGCCATTGCTAGAACGATAAATAGCATCGGCAGTGCCAACAAATATGGAACCGTCGGCCTTGGAAGCGATCGAGTATACCGTCGCACTGCCAAGCCGTGACGAATCCTTCGACCAGGTGTTACCGTAATCGGTTGAGCGATAGAGTCCTTGATGGGACCCAATGAACAGTATAGATGGAGTGAAAATACAAGCGGCACCTGTTACGTAGTAGTCCGGAAGATTCAGGCTCGAATTCCATGAGACACCGGAGTCGGTCGAATAAGCAGCACCTATCGATGTTGCGGCGAGAAGAAGACCACCTGAATAGGATTCGAGTCCGAAAACCACACCGCCGTAGGGGCCATTCGTTGGTTGCCAAAAATTGGGCTGTGCGTACGCAATGTGTAGTGTTGTTAAGAGGAGGATGTTAATGGTCAGTTTCAGTTTTGTATTACTATGTAGGTCCATTTATCTGCCGAGTGAAGAATTGCGACTGCCCCGCTTAATTTCGCCGTAAGTAATTCGTGCGTTCTAACGGGCCGGAGCTCCCGCTAAAGAGCAGCGGGACAGGTAAGCTGCGGCGGCGAACAGCCGCCGCCATGCAGTTCATTGCGCGGACGTTTCTGCTGATCATATCATTCTCGGCGAACTCTCTCGCGACGAAATCGTCGATGGCTACTTCCGTTTGTCAGTGAGCGCCGAAGGCGCCATCACGCCAGAGGCGTGACTTGCCTGCCCCGCGCTTCTCAGCGGGGAGCGACTGGTTAGGGCGCAGACAAATGCATAATGGAACGAAACTTACATTTTAAATAACGGCTTGTAACTTTCTCGGTGGTTATAAGCAACGAATGAGTTTGCTAACACCAAAAATATCGCTATCGGTAAACCTTCAGGAAAGAGAAAAACATGGACGAAAAATATATTTACTATAATGGGAGTTATGAGAACCGCTGCAAGGGGAACAAATCTTCCAGATAAAAAAGCAATACCACAAATCAGTTCAATTATTTTCACTGTCGGCATAAGGTAAACCGACGCCTGAAGTCCAGTGCTGAATATTTTCATAGCACCTGTTGGCTCAGGTGGTTTAATGAGATTGAATAGAAATGTAATGGATGAGAATAGGAACAAAAGTCCCATTAAACTGCGCACGATGATTAATGCGATTTTCATTATTTCGTCTCCTTCTTTATGTCTGCGGCCTAACGGACCGGAGCTAAGCTGCGGCGGCGTGTAGCCGGAATTAAGTGGTTCGCTGCGCGGACGTTCATTGGTTAATCTCTCAACTTGTTAAGTCTCGCGCGGCGAAATCGTCGACGGCCCCTTCCGTTTGTCAGTGAGCGCCGAAGGCGCCATTACGCCAAAGGCGTGACTTGAGCGACTGGTTAGGCGGCGCCCTTGTTTGCTAATTTGAGAAGAACGACCCCGGAACCAAATCTCTGTGTTTCAATGAGCCTTAGGTTGATCCTGTCGCCCAAGTGCGGAAACATCGGTTTGCCGCTCCCAAGAATAATTGGGTAGACGTATAGCCAATATTCATCGATCAAGCCGAGTTTCATGAAGGTCGAAGCAAGATTAGGAC